>CAZVNU010000083.1:0-8573 GCA_964628335.1 uncultured Phycisphaeraceae bacterium | reverse complement strand
TTCGACGAGACCTTCGTGCTCGACCGCAAGAAGGCGCTGGCGCAACTGATCCCCGGGTCGCCCGACCACTTCTACTACACCGCGCTGGACGCCCAATTGGCCGGCAAGTGGGACGAAGCGCAGAAAATCGTCGAGGCGTGGGACAACGCCGGCCGCCAGGGCCGCTGCGCCCGCGACGGCCGCTGGGACATTTTGCGCAAACGCCAGTGGTGCCTGCTGTGGGCCAAGGACGCGGCCAAGAGCGCCGGAGCCATCGGCAACCACCTGGGCCTCTATTTCGCCCATGTCCAGCCCGGCAAGGCGGCGGCGGAAGTGCTGCCCTCGGCCTTGCCGGCCAATTTCCTCGACCAAAACGCCGCGCTCGACCAACTGCTGGCCCAGCGCGCCTCCATTGAGAACATCGCCGATTCCGCCCTGCCGCTGCTCGCGGGCAAGACCCTGGACCGCGATCAGCGCCACCAACTGCTCGACCGCCTGGGCCGGATGGGCCGCCCCGATTTCGCCGGCACCGTGGGTCTGGTGAACGCCGACATGAAGGATTGGCCGTCCTTCGGTTCACGGCAGGTGGATGCCCACCTGACCTTGGCGCAATTGCAGGAGCTGGCCCAATTGCGCCCGAGCCTGCTCGGCGATAGCGCCTTCGTCGAAGCCGTCGCCGTGCGCCTGCGCCCGCGCGACGGATTGGACACTTCGCGCGACCCGCAAGCGCAACTGGCCACCCTCGACGCGCTGGTGGAATTCAGCCGCACCCTGCCGGCCAACGCTTCGTCCTTCAAGGCCGCGGCCCTGTTCCACAAACTGGCCGCGCTGGAGAAACTCGGCCGCTTCGACCGCGCCCTGCTGTTGGAATACCTGGCCCTGCCGCGCCACAGCGAAATCCTGCCGATGGCCTGGCGCAAGCAAGTGCAGGACCAACGCGTGCCGATGGCCGATTTGAACCAGCCCCGCTTCGCCCTGCCGGCGGTGATGCCGATGGAAGACCCCTTGGTGCGCCGCCAACTGCTGCATTTCCTGGGCGAGAACGCCGCCACGACCCCGACCGATTTCGACGGCGACCAGGCACTGGCCGGCCTGCGCGAACTGGTGCGCCGCGACCTGCTGCTGGAAACCTACGCCGAAGCCCGCTTGGCTGGTGGATGCGCCGACCCGGAAGCCGTGTACAAACTGGTGTCGCCCGACTTCCTGGCCCGCCTGCGTGACCAGGTCGAAGTCCAACTGCTGCCGGAGAACCAAGCGCAACTGGCCGCCGACGCCGTGCCGGAATTGAAGCTTCGCCTCAAGCATGTGGGCAAGCTGGCCGTGCGCATCCACAAGCTCGACCTTGGCGCCTACTACCGCACCAAGGATGCCGACTTCGACCCCTCGGTCGAGTTGGATGGCCTGGTGCCGGCGGTGGAGAAGGAAGTCGTGGTGGACGCGGCCAATCCCTTCCTGCGCCGCGACCTGGTGGTGAAACTTGACGAGTTGAAGGACGCCGGCACCTATGTGGTCGAACTGGTGGGCGAGGGCCACAGCGCCCGCGCCGTCATCCGCAAGGGCCGTTTGTTCGCCTTCGCCCGCCCCAGCGCGGCCGGCCACCTGGTGTTCGTGCACGACGAAGCCGGCAAGCCGGTGAAGGAAGCGCAAGTGGCGCTGGGCAACCAGCAGTGGACGACCGACGACCAGGGCCGCGCCGTGATTCCCTTCACCAAGGCCGATGCTGAGGTGGGCTTGCGCCATGCCATCATCACTTTTGGCCGCTTGGCTGAACGGTTGCCGTTCCAGCGTGAGAAGGAACAGGCGAGTTTGCAGGTGGCCTTCGACGCCGCGCGTGAGAACTTCGTCGCCGGGCAAACGGCGCAGGTGGTGCTGACGCCGCAGTTGGGCTTGAACGGCCAACCGGCGGATCTGGCGCTGCTCAAGGATTGGCGGTTGGAAGTGGACTTCACCTTGCAGGACGGCACCGTCGTGCATCGGCGGGTGGATGAGTTGAAGGTGGATGGAAATGGGCGCATCGCGACGGGCATCGCCGTGCCGGCGGGCGCGTCCCGCGTGATGTTGAATGTGCATGCGCGGTTGCCGGGCGCCAAGCCGGAGGAGGATGTGAACCTGCGCGGCAGCCGGGAAGTGCCACTGGGCACCAACACCCAGACCCGCGGCCTGTTCGCGCGCCGTGACGGCAAAGCGCATGTGCTGGAGTTGCTCGGCGCCAACGGCGAGCCGGTGGCGGGCGAGCGGGTGCAGGTGAACTTCCGCGGCGGCACGCTGTGGGATGGCCGGAGCGCCACGCTGATGACCGATGCCAAGGGGCGGGTGAACTTGGGCGAAATGCCAAACGAGGTGTCGTTTTCCGCGGTGGCG
Source organism: uncultured Phycisphaeraceae bacterium (assembly GCA_964628335.1). Classification (GTDB taxonomy): domain Bacteria; phylum Planctomycetota; class Phycisphaerae; order Phycisphaerales; family Phycisphaeraceae; genus CANIYR01. The sequence continues at coordinate 6,233 of CAZVNU010000083.1, read as the reverse complement.
GCGGGGGTGGAGACGCGTTCCCGTTTGGACGAGCACGAGAATCTTCCGGAACTGCTCAATCTGGCGGCGGGCGAAGGCCTGCGCCTGCCCTGGTCGGCCGCCTCGGCGTGGAAGCCCGCGCTGCATGAACTGCGCGCCGGCCAGAAAGCGGTGGATATCAGCGACAAACTGCAGGTGGAAGGCCACGCTTTGACGGTCGCCGGCCTGCCCGCCGGCGACTACGAGTTGTCGTTGTCCTACTGGAAGGTGGCGCTCAAGGTCGAAGCCGGCCCGCGCGCCGGCAACCTGGTGCTGGGCAAGGACCGCATCTTGGCCGCCTCGCCGGTCGGCCAAACCGCCGTGCTCACGCAGGCCAAGGTCGAAGGCGACGACTTGGTGCTGCGCTTCGACGGCAAGCCGGAGAAACTGGCGCTGACCGCCAGCCGTTTGGGCGAACGCGGAGACTTGCCGGTGGACCTGACGCAGGCGTGGCAGGCGCAACTGGCGCCGGTGGTGAGCCAATACCTCAACGGCCGCGTGTTGGGCGAAGAATTGCGCTATGTGCTCGAACGCAAGCAGGCGCCGGCCTTCGCCGGCAACATGCTGGAGCGGCCCGGCCTCTTGCTCAACCCGTGGGAGACGCAGGAAACCAAGACGGCCCTGAAGTACGCGGTGGATGGCACGGCGGGGGATGCGGGGGATGTCTATGGCGGCCGCCTGTACGGCGGCGTTTCAGGAGGCCGAGGCGCCGACAGGCGCACCCTAGAGAAGGGCTACAACTGGGGCACTACCTCCGCCACCTACCCCCTCGACTTCCTCGCCACCCCCGCGCAAGTGAGCACCGACCTGATGCCCGACAAAGACGGCATCCTGCGCATCCCACTCAAGGCCTTGGGCGACCGCAACATCGTGTGCGTATCCGCCACCGATGGCGCCATCGGCTGGACCCGCCAGATTGCGCTGCCGTTGCAGGATTTGGCCCGCCGCGACTTGCGCCTGGCCAAGACCCTGCCGCTCGACCAGCATCTGGGCGAGAAGCGGGGCATCCACTGGACCGAGGGCGGCCCGCCCTCGCTGCCAAAGACGCCGGAGAAGGCGGGGGATGTCGGACAGCCGGAAATCGTCGGAGCACGAGGGCGGGCCGCCCTCGGTCCAGTGTCCGAGATCACCACCCTGTCGCAGTATTACCAGTTGCTCACCGCCCTCAACCCGTCGCTCACCGGTGAGTTCGCCAAGTTCGAGCCGTTGACCCGCTGGGCGCAATTGAAGGACGAAGAGAAACTCGCCTTCTACGACAAGCAGGCTTGCCACGAGGTGCATGTGTTCTTGGCCAACAAGGACAAGGCCTTCTTCGAGAAGGTCATCAAGCCATTCTTGGCGAACAAGAAGGACAAGACCTTCGTGGACCAGGCCCTGCTGGGTGAAGACCTGAAGGCTTACGCCGTGCCGGAAGCCTTCGCCCGCCTCAACGCCTTCGAGCGCGCCCTGCTGGCGCGGGCGATGAAGGATGCGCCGCTGGTGCGGCATGAAGCGGAAGTGGCGGGGCAGTTGCCGGTGGATTTGAATTTCCTTGACCGGGTGTTCAGGACGGGGATGGCGAATGGGGAGATGAAGAAGCAGGACCGCGTGCCGGGGCCAATTACGGGGATGATTGGGTCGATGGCTGACGATACGCGGTTCAGTGGCGCGGTTGCAGCCTCACCTGCCCCGGCTGCCGCGCCGACGGCGGAGATGGCCGCCAAGGAAGAAATGCCCAAGGACAAAGCCAAAGCCAGCGGAGAGAAGAACATGGCCCGCGGCCGCCGCGACGAAGCCGGCCTGCGCGCCAAGGGTATGGTTGGCCAAGCACGCCTCTACCGCGACCCCGGCGCCGCCAAGGAATTCGCCGAAAGCAATTGGTACCGCACCCGTCAAGCGCAAGTGTCGGCCGAGTTGATTCCCGCCTCGCTGTTCTGGGCCGACTACGCCGCCGGCGACGCGCCCTCGGCGAATCTCTTGCTCGCCCACCGCAACCTGCACGAGGCGCTTCTGGCCTTGGCGGTGGTGGACCTGCCGTTCAAAGTAGACGCGGCGGCTCGCCGCGTGTCCGAATCTAAAACCCAATCCAACAGCCAACGCGACGAGCCGTCGCGTCTACTTTCCAATTCCCGCCGCGTTTCCATCCAATCCACCCTCACCCCCGACGCCGCCGCCACGCGCGAGGTGTCGGTGGTCCAGCGCTTCTACCGCGCCGACGACCGGCAGGTGGTGGAGAAGGGCCGCACCCGGCTCAAGCAGCACAAGGGGCCGTTCCGCCCCGGCGTGGTTTACGGCTGCGAAGTTGTCGTCACCAACCCGACCGAAGTGTCGCGCGAGTTGTCGTTGCTCACCCAGATTCCCGCCGGCGCGTTGCCGGTGGGAGGCAAGGCCACCGACGGCAAGCCTATTGAAGTTGCGCCCTTCGGCGCCTGGCGTGGCGAGTACCAGTTCTACTTCCCCGCCGAGGGCGACTTCGCCCAATATCCGGCGCACGCCGCCGACCAAGGCAAGGTGGCCGGCCACGCCGAGGCCGCCAAATTCCAGGTGAGCAAGGATGCGCCGGCGCCCATCGAAGACGCCTGGGTCAAGGTGGCTTCCGAAGGCTCGGCCGACGAGGTGCAGAGATACCTGGAGACCCGCGACCTGGCCGGCCTCGACCTGTCGCTGTGCGCGTGGATGATGAAGGACAAGGCGCAATTCGACAAAGCCATCCAAACCTTGCGCCAGCGCCATTACTTTGATCCCGTGCTGTGGTCCTACGGCGTGTTCCACCGCGACACCGTGAGTGCCAAGGAATTCTTGGCGACCACGCGCTTGGCGGGCGAAGTGGGGGCTTGGTTCGACTCGCCGGTGCTGGCGGTGGATGCGACCAAACGCGCGACCTACGAACACCTCGACTACGCGCCCTTCATCAACGCGCGGATGCTGCAATTGGGCAAGGAGCGGACGATTCAGAACGATGCCATGCGCCAGCAGTATGCGAAGTTGTTGGAGGTGTTGCGGTACAAGCCGGAATGGAAAAACGACCACTACGCCACGCAGTCATGGGAAATAGAGGCCCCATCTGTTGCTTTGACATTGGCTTATTACTTGGCGCTGCAAGACAGGGTCGATGAGGCAGACAAACAGCTTCGGAAAATTCCGACTTGGTCCATGATGCAAATTGATCCTCCGGTGGCCCCTGGTTCGGCCAAGGATGTTGCAATAGTGGACGCCGTTCTTCAATACGACTACCTCCGCGCCTATCTCCTCTTCTCCCAAGAAAAACCCGAAGAAGCCCGCGCCATCGCCGCAAAGTACAAAGATCTTTCCATCCCCCTCTGGCGCAAACGCTTCGCCGCCGTCATCGCCCAAGCCGATGACATCAAGGCCGGCGCGCTGGCCTCCACGGTGGCCGACGACGCGGCCGCCTTGGCCCCGGTGCTTGAAGCCAAACTGGTGGAAGGCAAACTGGTCGTCACCGCCAGCAAGGCCGGCCCTGTCACCGCCGCGCTCTACCCGGTGGATTTGGAAGTCCTCTTCTCCGCCCAGCCCTTCGCCGTGGCCGAAGGTTCGTCCGCCAAGACCCCGGTGGTGCAGCCGGCGACGGTGCTGGAATTGACGCCGGACGCCGCCGGCAAGGCGCAACTTGATCTGCCGGCCGCCTACGCCGGCAAAGCCCTGGTGGTGGAAGTCTCCGCCGGCGGCTTGCGCCGCGCGCTGACCCACCAGCCCCACACCTTCGAGACGCGGGTGATGGAGACGCAAGGCCAACTGCAGGTGGTGGGGGCCGACGGCAAGCCGGTGGCCAAGGCCTATGTCAAGGTCTACGCCAAGCGCGGCGGGCAGGTGGCCTTCCACAAGGACGGCATGACCGACCTGCGCGGCCGCTTCGATTACGCCTCGCTCAACACCGGCCTTGATGGCGTGGAAGCCTTCGCCATCTTGGTGGTGGCCCCCGGCGACCAAGGCGCCTCGGTGCGGGTGGTGAAGCCGCCGCAAAGGTGAATGGCCATGCATGGCCATCCGTTGACGAGCCCCGAGCGCAAGCTCAGGGGATGCCCGCCGGATGGCCGAAAGATTCCTGTGAGCACAACGCCCATCCCCCGAGCTTGCGCTCGGGGCTCGTTTTACCGCATCGCCGCGTCCACCCGCGCCAACACCGCCGCAAACGCCGCATCGCCCATGGCCGGGGTCGCCCCCCCCGTGGACATGGCATCGCCACCCTCCAACGGCACCCACGAGCGGCAACCGGCGAAGGAAGGCCGGTTGGGCACGATGACGGGCGCGGCGAAGGCATGGGCGCGCACGGCCACCAGATACAGCGGCTGGTCACTCTTGTAGTTGAAGCGCATGTCCACCTGCGGCTTGGCCCACGGATGCAGGTCGTCCAGCGAATCGAAGGCCGCCCGCGAGGGGATCTTCCACACCTTGGCCACTTGCGCATAGCCCTTGAATGCCAAGGTTTCCGGCACGGCCAAATGGCCGTCGGCCAGTGTCAATTTTTCGCGCCCGGGCAGCCAGGCGGGCTTGATCCAATCCAACCGCTCATGCTCCCAAGCCGGAAACAGCGCGAAGGCGTCATGATCCAGGCGGAAGCGGCCCGGGCCGGCGTCTTCATGGATGCCGCCCTTGCGCAACAGCAGGGCGCATTTTCCCTGTGCGAGGAAGTCGGTGACGATGGCCCATTCCTTGAGGGCGACGGTGAGGCTGGTGGTGGACATGGTGGGATTGTAGGTTTGGCCGCCTTCACTGGACCGAGGGCGGCCCGCCTTCGTTTTCCACACCTCATGGCGGGCGGACACCCTTCCGTTTTTTCGGAAATCTTCCGCAGCGAGGACGGGCCGCCCTCGGTCCAGTGGGCTAACCTACGCGCATGACCCCCAACTTCACCCGCTCCCATGCCCTCCACGCCCGCGCCAAGCAACTCATGCCCGGCGGCGTCAATTCCCCCGTCCGCTCCGGCAAGGCCGTGGGTGCCGAGCCCGTCACGCTGGCCAAGGGCGCAGGCGCCTGGGTCACCGATGCCGACGGCAACACCTATGTGGATTATGTGTTGTCGTGGGGCCCGCTCGTGCTGGGCCACGCCCCGGCCGCGGTGGCCGCCGCCCTCAAGCGCCAAGTGGACCTGGGCACCTCGTTCGGCTTCCCCACCGAACTGGAAAACACCCTGGCCGAGCGCGTGATGCGGATCATGCCCAACCTGGAGCGCATTCGCTTCGTGTCCTCCGGCACCGAGGCGGTGATGAGCGCCCTGCGCCTGGCCCGCGCCGCCACCAAGCGCGACATCATCATCAAGTGCTCGGGCTGCTACCACGGCCACACCGATTCGCTCTTGGTGGCCGCCGGCAGCGGCGCCGCGTCGCTGGGCGTTCCGTCCTCGCCGGGCGTGGGCGCGGCGGTGGCCTCGGGCACGGTCATCGTGCCCTACAACGATGCCGCAGCGGTGGAAGCGATGTTCAAGGCCCACCCCGGAAAAATCGCCGCCATGATTTTGGAACCGGTGGCCGGCAACATGGGCCTGGTGCTGCCGCAGCCCGGCTACCTCGAAAAATTGCGCCAACTGTGCGACGAACACGGCGCGCTGCTGATCTTCGACGAAGTGATGTGCGGCTTCCGCATCGCGGTCGGCGGCGCCTTCGAGCGTTACGGCGTGAAGGCCGACCTCACCTGTTTGGGCAAGGTCATCGGCGGTGGATTGCCTTGCGCCGCCTACGGTGGCCGCGCCGACCTGATGCACCTGATCGCGCCGGAAGGCCCGGTCTACCAGGCCGGCACCTTGTCCGGCAACCCGTTGGCGATGGTGGCGGGCTTGGCGACCTTGGACGGCCTGACCGCTCCCGGCGTGCAGGCGCAATTGACCGCCACCGCCAAGCGTCTGGCCGACGGTCTGGCCGCGGAAGCGAAGAAAGCCGGCGTGCCGGTGTCCTCGTGCGCCATCGGCTCGATGCTGGGCCTGTTCTTCGTGGCGCACGAAGGCGACAGCGTGGTGCGCTGGGAGAACGACGCGGCCAAGTGCCGCACCGACCGCTACGCCGCCTTCTGGCGCACCATGCGCGATGAAGGCGTGCTGCTGGCGCCGGCGCAATTCGAGTCTTGGTTTGTTTCGACCGAGCACGGCGAGAAGGAAATTGAGCACACGCTGAAGGCGGCGGCGAAGGGGTTTGCGGCGGCGGGAGGAATGGCATGACGCACTTGATACACCCCAGGGCTGGCGGGTCACGGGCACAACCCCTCTGAAAAAAGTAGACGCGGCG
>CAZVNU010000082.1:0-8635 GCA_964628335.1 uncultured Phycisphaeraceae bacterium | reverse complement strand
GCATTGTGCCGGAATTACCCCTTGGACCCACTGAAATCCCGGAAGAGCCAAAAAATGACTGTCAAAAATGTCATTTGACAAGACAGTCGCTACTTTTTTCAGCGGGATGACGCGCGTGCCCCGCCAACCCCTGCCGCCGCCGGGCATGCTTGATATATCAAACTATCATGATATATTTACTGCATGGCCAAGCCCATCCCCGCCGACACCCTTCTGCACTGCGCCGACGCCCTCAGGGTGCTGGCCCACCCGGCCCGCCTGCGCATGGTGGAACTGCTGGATTCCAAACGCCTGAGCGTGGGCGAATTGGCCGCGCAAATCGGCAAGCCACCGGCCGAGGTCAGCCAGCACCTGACCAAGATGAAGACCGCCGGCCTGGTCAGCGTGGAGCGCGACGCCCGCTGCGCGTATTACCGCGTCACCAACCCGGCCTGCCTGGCGGTCTTGGGCTGCATCCGCAAGCACTTCGTCAAATAACCCCCCCTCCCCGTTCCCCCAAGGAATCCCCATGGCTTCGCCCCACACCCCCACCACCACCTTGCCGCCGACCATCCTGATCGTCGGCGGCGTCGCCGGCGGCGCTTCGGCCGCCACCCGCGCCAGGCGCATGAACGAGCAGGCCCGCATCGTCATCTATGAAAAAGACGCCCATGGGTCGTTTGCCAACTGCGGGCTGCCCTACCACCTGGGCGGCGAGATCGCCGAGCGTGAAAAACTGCTGGTGGCCAAACCGGAACTGTTTGAAAAGCGCTTCCGCATCGAGGTCAAGGTCAGGCATGAAGTGACCGCCATCGACCGCGCGGGCAAAACCATCGCGGTCAAAAACCACCTCACCGGCACATCGTCGGTCGAAGCCTATGACAAGCTGATCCTGGCCCCGGGCGCCAGCCCCTTGGTGCCGCCCTTGCCCGGCGTGGATGCCAAGGGCGTGCACACCTTGCGCAATGTGGAGGACACCGACGCCATCATGGCCGCTTTGCCGCAGGCCAGGCGCGCGGTGGTGGTCGGCGGCGGCTTCATCGGCTTGGAAGTGGCCGAGCAATTGCGCCAACGCGGGCTGGAAGTCGCGCTGGTGGAGATGCAGGCGCAGGTGCTGCCTTTGATGGACCGCGAAATGGCCGAGCCCCTGCACCGCGAACTGGAGGGGCGCGGCATCCGCTTGGTGCTCGGCCAAGGCCTGAAGGAAATTGAAACCGCCGACGGCCGGGCCCGCGCGGTCATCGTCGCCGATGGCACCCGCTTGGAAGCCGACTTCGTGCTGCTGGCCCTTGGCGTGCGGCCCAATGCGTGGCTGGCCAAAGACGCCGGACTTGAACTCGGCGCCTCCGGCGGCATTGCCACCAACGACTTCATGCAGACCAACGACCCGGATATTTACGCCGTCGGGGACGCGGCGGAATACGCCTACGGCCCGACGGGTGGGCGCATGCGCGTTCCCTTGGCCGGCCCGGCCAACAAAACCGGCCGCTTGGCCGGCGAACATGCCGCCACCGGCCACGGCCGCGCCGCGCCCGCCGCCTGGGGCAGCGCCATTGTGCGGGTATTCGGCAAGACCGCCGGCCTGACCGGCCTGACGCTCAAGGCCGCGAAAAAAACGGGGCTGGACGCCCGCGCGGTCCACATCACGGGCAACCATCATGCCGGTTATTTCCCCGGCGCCGAGCCGATGCTTTTGAAATTGGTCTATGAAAACAAGACCGGACGCATCCTGGGCGCGCAGGCGGTGGGCGCCCAGGGCGTGGACAAGCGCCTTGACATCGTCGCCACCCTGCTGCACCACGGCGGCCGGGTGGATGATCTGGCGCAATTGGACCTGGCCTACGCCCCGCCCTTCGGCTCCGCCAAGGATCCGTTGCACATGGCGGCCTTCGCCGCACAAAGCGACTTGAACGGACTGGTGCCGCTGTTGGCGCCGGATGCCGATTTGTCCAATCTGCAAGTGGTGGATGTCCGCTCGGCCGGCGAAGTGGCGCGCCTGCCGCTGACCGGCGCCGCCTTGGCCCGCAACATTCCGCTGGAGCAATTGCGCGACCGCCTCGGTGAATTGGACCCGCGCAAGATGACGGTGGTGTCGTGCCAAACCGGGCTGCGCGCCCATGTGGCGGCCAACATCCTGCGCGGCAACGGCTTTGTCCAGGTGCTCAATCTTTCCGGCGCCGCCAGCGTGCGCGACTTGGCGCTTAACCGCCAAACTCCCGCCTCTGCCGCCGCCTGCCCGGCAACCCCCTGCGGTGCGACGCCATGCGCGCCGCCGGCACCCGCACGCGAAGACGCCCCCGTCATCACCGCCGCCGAGTTGGGAGCGCGCCTGGCCACTGGCACGCCCTATCTGCTGGATGTGCGCTCAGGCGCGGAATTCCGCCAGCAACGCGTACAGGGCGCAGTGCATGTGCCGCTGGATGCCCTCACGCCACAAGCCGTGCAAGCCGCCCGCCCGGCGCACGCCAGCGGCCCGGTCTGCATCCTGTGCAAAGGCGGCACCCGCGCGGCCATGGCCGCCAAGCAACTGCGCGCCGCCGGCCTTGAATGCCAAGTGGTCACCGGCGGCACCGACGCCTGCGCCAACGCCGGCCTGCCATTGGCACGCGATGAAAACCCGAAATGCGCATGCACTTTGCCGTTGGAACGCCAGGTGTTTTTGATCGCGGGCTTGCTGATTCTGACCGGCGTGCTGCTGGGCTGGCAAGTCCACCCCGGCTTCTACGGCTTGGCGGCCTTTGTGGGTGCGGGCCTGAGCGTGGCCGGGGCCACTGGATTTTGCGGCATGGCGCTGGTGCTTGGCCGCTGCCCGTGGAACAAATAAGACGGCAGAAAAACAGCCGCCAGCCGATGCGCTCATGGGGGTGGTTTGGGCTCAGTGCTTTTTGGTGCGGCCGGCCTTGGGGTCCTTGCCCTTCTCTTTGACGGCGCCGGCCGGCTCTTTGGCCAGGGCGAAAGGCGGGAAAAACAACGCCACAACGGCTGCCAAAATCAATGGATGGTGCATGGGATCCTCCGTGAACGGTAAAAACGGCGGGGAATTCCTTCTCCCTGCTGGTGTTTTTTCGGCTGATTGTGTCCTACTCCGCCAGTTTCGCCATCACCTTTTGCAAATCATCCCAGGTCTGCATGCGCCGGTCACGGTCGACGCCGAGTTGGCTGGGGTGCCAAGTGACGCAGGCCGGGCAGGCGGCGCTGGCGGTTTGCAAGCTGAACCAGCGGCCGCGGGCCAGGGTCAGACTGGTGACGCCGGTCAGGGCTTTGGCGGAAAAACCGCCGAACAAGACCGCCACGCGGGCGGGATGGGCGTCAAGGGTGGTGAGCACTTTGGCTTTGGCCTCTGCCAAAGCCTCTGGCGTGGGTTCCTGCGCGCCTGGCCAAGCCAGGCGCAGCAAGCCGGCGCTGGCGGGTGGCACTTTCATGGCGGCCACTTGGCGGTCAAACAAGGTGCGGGTTTCGCCGGTCAGCGGCGGGCCCCATTCGATGCTCACAAACAACACGGCCAGGGGCGCGGCTGCCTTGGCGCCCGGCGCCAGCGGAATTTCCATTTCACGCTGCCAAACGACATCGGTGTTTGACGCGGCGTTTGGCGCCAACGGGGCGGCGCGGCGCGGGGCATCTGCCACCGGCGCCTGCCAGCGGACCGGTGCCGGTGCGCGCGCGGGTGCCGGTGCGGGGCGAACCGGCGGCCTCACCGCGGCGGCGGGCGCCTGGCGCGGAAAGCGAACGCGCGGGGCGGCCTCGACGCCAAGCAGATGGTCGGCGTGAAGGAGTTGCTGCAAAATGCGCGCGGTGTTGGGCACACGGGCATTGTAGGTGGGCTTGCAAACGGGCATGCGAAAACCCAGGGCTGGCGGGTGTGGCATGGGCATCTTGCCTCACCCTTACCAACGACTCCGCAAAGCCCGGCGGAAGCATGCCGGAGGCATGGCAGCCAGTAGCCGGCGGTTGAGCGCGAAGCGCGACACCACCGGAACCGCGAACGGACCGCCCGCATCCCGGAGGGATGCCAGAACTCCACGGGTTTTCCGGACTTCCTTGGTTGCTCCCGCCGTCAATCCGCCCGCATTTCCGCCGCCAACTCGACCCCGGAAAGCATCGTGTGGCAGGAGACCCACCCCCGCCACAGCGTTTTTCAGCCGGGTTCGCCATCGCTCTTGCGTCCGATGAAACCACCCTCTTTGGCGATCGTCCGCAGAGCGGAGTGGGGTCAGAGCGTTGATAGTTGATAGCGAGCCTCTTGCCTGATATACTTCAGCCATGTCAATTACCTCCACTATCAACTATCAACGCTCTGACCCCACTCCGCCCCCAGCAAGCCGCCGGCGACGATCGAGTGGGAGTGAGGCGGACGGCGACCTTTGCGACATGACAACATCCCGGGCGCGAGCCCGGGATGTTTTTCATTCGGCAGTGGCGCGGAGAACGAGGTGTCAACTGCCGAGGAATCCTCGACAGTTGGATGGCGCCTGCTCCCAGGAACAAGGCGAATCACCCAACCCATCCACCAACCCATCACCCAACCGGGAGCAGAAAGCGAAGCGGAGGTTTTTTATCAGATGACTTCCGTCGCCCCCCACGCCTTCGCCAACCCATCCAGCGTCATGTTCTCCGCAATCGCATCATGCGGAATCAGCGCGTACTTCCATGGCTTGCCGCCGTTTTTCGCGGTGTGATCGCTGGCGTTCTTGCACCAGGCGATGGCGGCGGCTTTCTTGGCCAACACCTCCGCATCGTTCATCTCGTTGCTGGCTTTGGGCTCCAGCATGTGGATGGCGTCCGCCGTTTCGGCCACGAAGTCCGGCTGGTATTCCTGATGGGTGCCGTTGGAAAGGTAGAAAATCCGGAACTGGCCCTTGGCCGGCTTGAACCATTTTTGCGCGTCCCGGTCGAGGATGACCGCCAACTTGCGCTCTGGATTCGACTGGAATTTCTGCGCCGGGAACAGGCAGCGCTCAAAGCCGCCGAACAGGTACTTGGCCATGTTGCTCTTGTCCTGTGGCGCCTGGCGGAAATCCCGCACCGGATTGACGGCGGAGGCGGTGTAGGCGCTGTCGATGAGCCTGGTGAAGCCATGGCTCACCTGCACCTCGTAGCCGCTGGCTTCCTCCCAATAGTGGAGGCGCAATTGCAGGTACACCAGCTTGGCGATGGGCCGCTGGTAGCAACGCAACACCTTGCGGGCGTCGTCTTCCGACAGATAGGCGCGCAAATGCGCCACCACCTGGCCGGCCAGTTCATAGAGCAGATCGGCATGGTCGTCGTAGGACACATCATCGAAGTCCACCAGACCGCTGACCACGAAGTTTTCCAACTTGGTTTCTTCGGCGGAGCCCGTGCCCACGGACAGCACCGTCCGCTCGCCGGTGCGCATCTGCTGGATCCACAATTCTTCCGAGGGCACCGGATAATTGATCGCCGACAGGTCCACGACAAACGGCTTGTAGCCGCAGCGGATGTCCCCCTTGGGCAACACCTGGATGCGCGGAATGTCGATGGTCTGCTTGACCACCAAGGCCGCCGTCTTTTTGACGATGGCCGCAATGTCCACCTGCGGCTTGGTGAAATCCAGGCTCGCTTGCGCCGGGGCGGCGGCGCCGTATTGGGCCGCCACTTCCTGCACCATCCATTCCTGCGCTGCCGGCGTTTCCAAATAGGCCGTGCTGGGCGCCATTTGCGGCTGGCTTTCCAGCGTGCGCATGACGGCATAGGCAATTTGCGCCGCCTGCTGCTCTTCGGGCGCAAAAACCGGGGCCGCGCTGGCCGGGGCCACTTGGGTGCTGCTGGTTTGCTGCGCCGGCACCAAACCCAAGGCGGAGGACAACTGCGATTGCGCCACCACCGTCACCGTGCGCTCGCCGAGTTGCGCCGGATCCAGCACCACCTGCTTCATGACGCGGATGATGGAATCGGGCTTGCGCGCCTCTTCTACGATTTCGTTGAACTTGTCGTGGGCCACGATGTTCAAGGTGTCCACCACCGCCACGCCGGTGCGCTTGCCGTAGGGCAGGCGCAAACCGCGGCCGATGGATTGCTCGATCAGCGTGCGCGCGTTGGCCGCGCGCAGGGGGACGATGGTGTACAGGTTGGTCACATCCCAACCTTCCTTGAGCATGTTCACATGGATGACGATTTCCGTCGGTTCTTCCGGGCTTTCCACGGCCAGCAGGCGCTGGATCATCTCGTCTTCCTTCTCGCCGGTCTGGCTGGAGTCCACCTGCAAGGCCTTGGCCTTGTAGCGGCCTTCGAAGAAGGCGTCGGATTGCACCAGTTGCAGCAACTGCCCGGCATGCACGGTATCGCGGGCGATGACCAGCAAAAAGGGTTTGACGATGCGGTTGTTGGCCTCGCGGGCGTAGGTTTCCAGTTCCACCTTCACGCTTTCGTGCAGGCGCACGCCGTCTTCCAACTTGATGCGCTCGACTTCTTCCGGCGACATGCCAGTCGTGCTGAAGTTCTCGCGCGTCACCACCGCCGGTTCCTTGACGAAGCCGTCGGCCATGGCGCGGGACAGTGAATAGTCGTAGACCACATTCTTGAAAGGCACCGGCCCCTTGGTGCTTTCGACAAAGGGGGTGGCGGTCAGTTCCAAACCCAAAATCGGCTTCAAGTCATTGATGGCCCGCACGCCGGCACTGGCGCGGTAGCGGTGGGATTCGTCCATCAGCAGCACCAGGTCGTCCAACTTGGAGAGGTAATCGAAATAACTGTCGCCCAGGTATTCCGACAGCCGCTTGATGCGCGGGGCCTTGCCGCCGCGCACTTCGGAGTTGATCTTGCTGATGTTGAAGATGTTGATCTTGCAGGCGTCCGGCTTGCCCCATAAGCCGCTGGCCATGTATTCGTAGGTTTCGCCGGTGATGACCATCGGCGCTTCGATGGCGAAGTCGGCCAAGCCCTTGAACACATACTTGGGGTGGTTCGGCTGGGAAAAATCGGCGATCAGTTTGTTGTAGATGGTCAGGTTGGGCGCCATCACGAAGAAATTGCGCACATTCTGGACACGGTAGAGATAGGTGATGAAAGCGCCCATCAACCGGGTTTTGCCAACGCCGGTGGCCAGCGCGAAGCACAACGAAGGGAACTCGCGCTCGAAACTGGCGAAAGCGCTGGCCTGGCCGGGGAACAGGCTTTGGATGGCCGCCAATTCCTGCGCCGGGTCGGCGTTCTTCTCCAAAGACAGCACATCGCAGGCGCGGGCGAGCAATTCAAGCGACTCCCGCTGCGGGGCGCGCAAACTCAGGCGGCTGGCGATGGGGGAAACCTGGGCGTTGATGGCGTCACTCACGCGCGGCCGCCTTTCGCGGGCGGATCAAACAAACTCGGCGCGTTGTCCGCCGCCTTCTTGCTCTTGCCGCGCTTGACGGGCTCAGGCGCCACTTCAGGTGCGGCGGCCGGCGCGACCACAGGCAGCCCATCCACGGCCAGACTGTAATCGTCCTTGCCCCATTCGCACTTGGTCAGCACGGCCTTGGGGATTTTCTTGACGGTCAAATTGGGGAAGGTCGCCTTGTCGGGGAAGGCCTTGCACACGACCAACAGCGAACGCTCATGCCCGACCTCGTCGCTCAATTGCGCCAAGGCATCGCGGGTGAGGGTTTGGGTGGTGACGAACACAAAGTCGCTCTCGGTCGAGCGGCCGTGCTGCCAATAGGCCGAATCGCTGGGGGAATAGGTGAACCCTTCCAACTTGCACACGGCCTCGGCCAGCATGGCGGGGTTGTATTCCTTGCTGATGACCCAGTTGCCGTAGGTGTCTTTTTCAAGCAGCGAAGGCGCAAGTTTGAAGTAGCGGAAGCCGCCGCCGCCTTTCCAGCCGACGGCTTCGGTGATGCCGCCTTGGTCCTCGCCGTTGATGACTTTTTGCAGGCGGGGGATGACATGGGTGTGGCAATGCTCGCCCAGTTCGATGCCGATCCAGCGGCGGCGCATTTTGTGGGCAACGGCGGCGGTGGTGCCGGAGCCGAGGAAGGAGTCGAGGATGAGGTCGGATTCGTTGGAGGCGATTTCAACGATTCGCTGCATCAATTTTTCTGGCTTTGGAGTTCCAAAAACATCATCGCCGAACAACAAAACGATTTCCTTCTTGGCGTCCTGCGTGTGGCCGACTTCGGTGTAGTCCCAGAATGTTTGTGGCACCCGACCCTGCTTGACTTCAGAGAGAAAACGCTTGAGCGAAGGAACATTATTCCCATTTTTACCCCACCAAATACGGCCATCAGCATCCAGTGCATCAAACTTCGCTTTTGAAATTGCCCAATACCTCCCCTTGGGCGGACCATCAATCACTCGGCCGCTAGGCGTGGTAATCGGATATAGCCCGAGGCTATACGCATTCCTTGCCGAGAGATTGTCAGGACGCCAACGCCCTCGCGGATCATTGTCCGCGTTCTTGTAAATATCATCTTGGCCTTCAGAGCGAAGCATTGGATTTGGCTTCCATTGCTCCGCATTTTTCGCGTAAACGAACACATAGTCATGGTCGACCGAGAAGTGCCTCGCACTAGATTTTGGCGCGTAGTTTTTCCGCCAAATGACCGAGGCCACAAAATTCCCCCGCCCAAACACCTCATCCGCCAACACCTTGAAATAGTGCGCCTCATTGTCATCCAGCGTCACCCAAATGCTCCCATCCTCGCTGAGCAAATTCCTCAAA
>CAZVNU010000081.1:7820-8698 GCA_964628335.1 uncultured Phycisphaeraceae bacterium | reverse complement strand
GCCAGGCCCAGTGCGTCCAGCCAGCGGGCTTGGGCCGGTGCATCCAGCCCCAGTGCGGGCAAGGCGGCGGCTTGGGGTTGCAGCTCGTCGCAGGCTTCCTGCGGCAGGCGGGTTTCGATGGCGGTCAGGCCGATGGCCAGCCGCAACGCGGGGCTGCGATCCGGGCCCAGCGCCTCGCGCGCCAGACTGAGCGCGGTGGGTGGCGGATAGGCGGCGCAGGCCAGGCGCAAACATTCGGCCAGTTCGTCGGTGCCAAGGCAGGCGGCGAAGGCCGACAGGAAGGCGTCGCGGGAGTTTGGGTGCCCTGGCCCCCGGCCAATGGCCAGGGCGCGGGCGGCGGTCAGCGGCGGCAGCGGGCGGGTTTGCGGCGTCAAGCGGTCCAGCAGATCCAGGGCCGCTTCGGCGCGCCCGGTTTGCAGCAAAGTGGCCAGCAACGCCAAACTGTCGGCCGGTTGTTTGCACAGGCGGATGGCCTGGGTTTCAAACCCGGTGGCGAGCTGGACGGGGGCCTGGCTTTCCATGCGCCAGCCGAGCATGTGGGATTTTTCAAAACGGTCCAGCGCCCCGTGGGTGGCGGTGCGCAGATAGGCCGGGTTTTCAAGGCGCTTGGCATCAACGGGTTTTTGCGCCAAGCGGGCCGCCTGCTCCTGGAACAGCAGGTTGGTCAGCAGGGTGAAACTGGGTTCGTGGTCCGGGTTGAGCGCCAGATTGCGCCACAGCCGGCGGATGGCCTGGGTGTACAGGCCGGCCTGCGCATCGAGCATGGCTTCCAGGTGGCGGGCCGGCGCATCGGTGGGGGCGAGGGCCAAGGCCTGCAACACGGCGGCGCGGGCCTCGCCCTGGCGCATGGGGTCGGAAGCCAGCGCCGAGCCCAGCAT
>CAZVNU010000081.1:2649-7810 GCA_964628335.1 uncultured Phycisphaeraceae bacterium | reverse complement strand
GGTTTTTGGGCGCCAGCCCCACGGCTTGGCGGGCCAGGCGCAGGGCTTGCGCATCATCTTTTTGGGTCAGTGCGATTTGGGCGCCAAGCAAAGCCCCCTCCACGGCGGGCAATTCCTTGGCCAAGGCCAGCGCCCGGTCAAAGTCCTGGCGGGAGGCCAAGGCCAGCGCCAGATCGGTGAGGATGCCCGCCCGGACGGCCGCTTGCTTGGGCGTGGCGTTGAGCAGGGCCTGCAGGAAGGCGATGGCGTCGCCGGTGCGGCCGGCCTTGAGCAGTTTTTGGCTGTAGCGCTGCGAGGTGGGGCGCGAGTCGGTGGGTTCCAAATCGAGGGCGGTTTGCCAGGCGCGGGTTTCACCGGCGCCGTCGCCACCCAAAGAACTCTCCAGTTGCGCCAGCAAAAAAGCGATTTGCGCCGGTGGCAAATTGGCGCGGCGCAAATTGGCGCGGGCATCCTCAGGGAAGCCGGCCCGGCCCAAGGCGGCGCACAGCGAGAGTGCCGCGTCGGGGTGGCCGGCGCTGCGGGGGGCAACGCCAAGCAGCAGGTCGCGGGCCGCCTCGGTGCGGCCGGCGCGGGTTTCAAGGCCGGCCAGGTGCAGGGCGTTGACCAAGTCATCGGGCGTGCTTTTCATGCGCCCGGAGCGCGCCTGGTGCACCAGCGCCTGGTTGCCCACGGCCTCTTCGCTGGCCAGCCACAGTTCGCGCAAGTCGTCATTGAACGGAAAATCCGCGGCTGCGCGCTGCAAACGGCGCAGGGCCGCGGCGCCCTGGTCGGCATGCAATTGGCATTGGAACAAAAGCTGGAAGCGGTCCGCCCGGTGCGGCTGCAAACGGCAGGCATAGGCGGCCGCTTGGGCGGCTTCGTCCGCGCGCCGGTCGGTCAGCAGCACATTGGCCAAGAGCGTCCAGATGTCGGCCGAAGCCGGGGAATCCTCGGCCACGCGTTGCAGCTGCGCGGCGGCCTCCGCGAGGCTGGGCGTGCCGCTTTCAAGCGCCTGCATGGCGGTGATCGAGGCGGTGATGGCCGGGGCCGAACCCAGCGGCAGGTGCAGATGCAGCGCTTGTGCGCGCGTTAGCAATTGGCGGGCTTCTTTCCAATCACGGTGCAGCATGGCCAGTTCGATGCGGCAGGAAAGGATGTCATGGTGCTCGGCAACGCGTGGATCGGCTTGCTTCGCTTCTGCGGCAAAGGCGGAGAACTGGCGTTCCTTCCACAGCGCCATGAGCGGTGCGCCCTGGGGCGGCAGCGGCGTTTCAAGGCGCCCCGGACGCGTGTTGGGCATGGCCGAAGGCGCGGAGGTGCCGGCTTTGGCGAGGGCTTCACGCACCTGCGTGGCGGCTTCCAGCGTCAGGCCGCGCCGCTGCATGTCTTGGATGGTTTTTTCGCGCTCGCCGGCTTCCAGCGCCAGGCAGGCCAGCAAGGTGCGCTTGAAAGACGGCGCCCCGGCCGCCAGCAGGGTGCGGACCAGTTCGTCGGCTTCCGCCTGCCTGCCGGCCGCGCGCAGGGCCATGGTGCGTTTGGGCAGGTAGGTGATGGGGTCGGCGGCGGCGTAGGCATCGGCGGCATCCCAGAACCTGCCCGAGCGCAGGGCCAGTTCGCCGGCCAGGGCCAGGGGGATGGCGCCGGAGGCGCCCTGCTCTTTGATGGCGGCCAGATGTTTGGCGATGGCTTCTTCGCCGGCGCCCATGCGCAGCAAGTGGCCGGCCAGCAATTGGTGGTCACGCGCGTTGCCGCCGTCAAGCTCAAGCGCGGCTTCCAGCAGTTCGCAGGCACTGCCAAGGTTGCCCGCCTCTGCATGGCATTGGGCGGCGGCACGCAGCAGCGACGGCGAGGTCAATTCCGGATTCAGGCGCAGGGCGCGGTCGAATTGGCCGGCCGCCTGCTCGTAATGCCCGGTGAGGAAGAATTGCTGCGCTTCGAGCGTCAGGATGTTGGATTCCGCCGCCGGTTCGTTCAACAACCGCAAACGGCGCAGGGTGTCGTTGGCGGCGGCGGTGAGCCGGGCTTTTTCTTCACCCGAACTGGCCAGCCCCAGATTCAATTGCTCACGGGTCAGGAGCGAGAGCAGTTGGGATTTGCGCGACTCGAATGCCAGCCTTGGCGCCACCGACAGGCGTGCTGGCGGCGCCAAGGCGCGCTCCAGGGTTTGGATGCTTTGCGCGTGGCCCTGGGCAAAGGCCTGCATGTTGGCGAGCAAACCCAACTCCAAAGTGCCCGCCCGTTGCTCCACTGCCCGTTTGGCCAAGGCCAGGGCGGCGCGTTGCCCTTCGGTGTGGCCAAGGATGCCGGCTTTCGGGCTTGCCGGCGCAGTGAGCGCGACGCAGGCCAGTTCGCACAAGGTCTGCACGCACAGCGGTGGCGGCTCCGCTGCTGCGCCGGCCAATGCCAAGGCGTCGCGCACGGCGCCCTCTGCGGGTTGACTAAGCAAATGCGCGCCGGCGTAGGCGACCCGTGCGCCGGCCACGGCCAGTTCCAGATCTTGCGGATGGGCTTGGCGCGCGGTGGCGATGATGTCCAGCGCGTCCTTGGCCAACCGTTTGGCTTTTTCCCCGGTGCGTTCCGGCTTGGGCAGCGCTTGGATTTCACGGATGCGCAGCAGCGCCAGATGGGTGGCGCCCACCGGGTCGGCGGGGTCGGCTTGCCAGGCCGTGGTCAAATCTTTCTGGGCACCCTCCAGCAGGGTTTGCCTGACCGCTTTGGGCCAAGCGTAGGTGGTGAGCAAATAATATTGGCCAAGGCCCCGGTACAGGACCGAGAGCGTGCGCTCCGGGTGCAGGGTCAGGTCGTTGTCGGCGGCGCGCAGCAACTCGTAGGTGATGTTGATTTCTTTGGATTCCAGCGCCAAGCGCAGCGCATAGGCGTAAAACCGGCGCCGTGCCTGTGGGTCCGGGCTGGTTTGCGCCGTGTGGCGGCAGACGATCAGGTGCTGCATCACCCATTTGCGGGCATCGGGGGCCGAGGGCACCGCCATGGCCAAGGTCAGGTCGCGGAAGCGGTCAAGGGTTTCGGTGCGCCCCAGGTCGCCTTGCAGCACCAGGCCGTAGAGCTCGCAAGCTTCGGTATAGGCGGCGTCGGCTCCGGCATAATCGCCGGCGTCGTAGAGTTGCTGGGCTTTTTCCACCGCGCGGGCGGCCCGCGCCTCGCGGACCGAGGCACTGTGGCGGTTGCTCAGCCAATACAGGCCGCCGCCGGCCCCGCCGGCAAGGGCGGCGGCAAGGAATAGGGCAAGGGCGAACTTGGTGTTGAAACGGGCTTGCATGGGGAACAAACTCGGACTTGAAAATCCAAAACCATCATCACGGCTTGGCCGGGGGCCAAAGGGGGAGACAGTTTAGGACTTCTGGCAAAGCGGCGCCCATGAAATCTTCGGCGGCGGCGGTGACGGGCGCCTGGGCGTCAAGGCCGGGGAATTCCATCTCGATTTTGCAGTAATAGCCATGGCGGTCGGTCAGGTTGAAGCCTTGCAGGCGCACCGCATCGGGGTTGGCCCAAAAGCGGCCGTTGGCGCTGAAAAAGTACAGGACGCCCGATTTTTCATGGCCGGTGTTTTGGTACTGAAAGAAGGTGGCCGGAACGCTTTGGCCGGCTGTCTGCAGGGTAATCGTGGCGGTGCCCAAAGGGGTGGCGCCGGCGGCGACAAAGCAGCGGTCGGGCACATGGGGCACGGTGTCCACCGAGCCGGTGTAATAAGCGATGTGCAGGCGGGCGCGTTGGCCGTCTTGGCGCTGGTACCAGCGCGTGATGTAGTTTTGGGTGCCAAGGGCATGCTCGACCTCGGCGGATTCCGGAGGTTCTTCTTTTTTCATCACCCAAGCGCCGAGTTGCTGGGGCAAGGCATGCAGGTCGTGGCGCAGATCCAGCGGGGCTTTGACCAATACCGCGCGGGTGGCGGCGACCACCAGATGCTGGCCGGCCAACGCGGTGGTTAGGCAGGCCAAGGCGATGCAGAAGGCGCAGGCGACGGGTTGGGCGGCGCGGGAGAGTTGCGCCCTGAGGAAGAGGGAGAAGGCGCCCACCAGGATCAGGAAAAAACCGCCGCAGACGCCGATGCTGGCGAAGGTGGAGATGCCGGTTTTTGCGGGAAGCCTGAGGCTGGCGAGCCAGAGGGCCGTGCCAAGGGCGGCGGGTGCGGCGCCAAGGATCAAAAAATGCAGCGGCGGCATCTTGCCGCCTTCGCGAGATGAAAGTGCTGCGTTAACCGCCGGAACTTGGGTTGATGGGCATGTGTCTGACGGCGGCAAGATGCCGCCGCCACTTTTCTCGGTCTCTTGCACCACCAACCTGTCCATCACCCAGCTGCAGCCCAGCAGCAAGCCCGCCGCCGGCACCAGCATCAAGATGCCCACCAGCAGGTGGAAATCGCCCTTGGCCAAATTGGGGTTGATGAGCGTGAGCAGCCCCAATGCCGTCACCCGGCCGATGTTGACCACAATGGCCACCGGCATGGCCAGTGCCATCAGGCCGATGCGCTGCCAAAGCAATTTGCCCTGCGGCAGCCAGGCCAGCAAAAAACCCAAAGCCAAGAAAGCCATCAGCGAACGCACGCCCGAGCAGGCTTCGGCCACATTGAGCGGATGCACCACGCCGTGGTGGTAGAGGCGGATGATGTTGCCTTGGATGGCCACATCAAAATCAATCACCAAGGTGCAGATTTTCAAGACCACCGCCGCGCCGGCGGCCGCCACCATTTGCAGTTTGGCGGTGAGCAATTCCCACAGGCGGTCGCTGACGCGGATGGAAAACAGCAGGAACAACAGGGGCGGCAGCAGCAGGCGCAATTTGGCGGCACCCAAAACCAACCAAGCCAGGCCGATCAGGGTGGTGACGGCGGCGACGCCTTCCAGCATGCCGTTTTGAATGGGGAACAGGCCGGCGGCATACACGAACAAGCCGACAATCAGCGGCACAAAGCCGTGCCAGTCCGGTTGGTTGGGGAGTGCTTGCAATGGGGGACGCAGCGACCACAGCCACCAGCCGCTGACGATGGGCACCGCCAGAATATGGCCCCAGTCGGCCGGCTCGGTCCAACCGATTTCAATCGCCTTGCGCCAGAACACGAAAAAATAGGCGGCCAGCAGCAGGCCCAACAGGGCGGGAAGGAGCCGGTGGCGCAAGTGCGTGGGCATGGCGGGCAGTTTACACAGGGGCGGCTCCTGCCCCTGTG
>CAZVNU010000081.1:0-2639 GCA_964628335.1 uncultured Phycisphaeraceae bacterium | reverse complement strand
TGTGTAAACTGCCCCCATGCCCACTGCTTCCACCCCTCATGTCTGCATCATCGGCACCGGTTCCATGGCCATGGTGATGGCCAATCTGCTGGCCTCCAAAGGTACCCCGGTGGTGGTGTGGGGCCGCGACAGCGAGCATGTGGCGGACTTGATCCAGAACCGCGAAAGCCGCCATTTGAAGGGCTGCAGAATTCCGCTGCAGGTGCGCTTCACCGCCAAGCCGGAGGTGGCGTTTGCCAATGCCACCTTGATTGTCAGCGCCGTGCCCACCCAGTATCTGCGCGGCATTTGGAGGGCACTGGCCCCGCATTTGGCAGCGGTGGCGCCCGGTGTGGGCATCGTGTCCTTCACCAAAGGCATTGAAATCGGCACCATGCTGCGCCCCACCCAGGTGCTGGCAGAGGTGCTCGGCGAGTTTGGCCGCGGCCGTCCGTTGGCGATCATCTCCGGCCCCACCATCGCCGAGGAATTGGCCCATTGTTTGCCCGCCACCGTCTGCGCCGCCAGCGAAGACGCCGACTTTGCCCAATTGTTGCAAGACGCCTTCAACACCCGCTGGTTCCGCGTCTACACCCATGACGATCTGATCGGGGTGGAGATTGCCGGCGCGCTGAAAAACTGCATCGCTTTGGCCGCCGGCATTTCCGACGGTTTGCAGGCCGGCAACAACGCCAAAAGCGCGCTGTTTGCCCGCGGCCTGGCCGAAGTCAGCCGCTTGGGCGTGGCGCTGGGCGCGCGGGCCGAGACCTTTTTCGGCATTGCCGGCGCCGGCGATCTGGCCACCACCTGCTTCTCGCCTTCGGGGCGCAACCGTTCCTGCGGTCAGATGCTGGGGCAGGGCATGAAACTCGACGAAGTGTTGAAAAAGATCCCCGGCGTAGTCGAAGGCGTGCCCACCGTCCAAGCGGTGATGGTGCTGGCCAAACGGCACGGCGTGGAAATGCCCATCTGCGAGCAAGTGCACCGGGTGTTGTTTGAGAACATTGACCCGACCGCCGGCATCGGCCAGTTGATGGGCCGGGCGCCCAAGGCGGAGCGGGTGGGGTAGGGGGCGGGGAGTGCATGTTTGGGTTATGATTGGTCATGGCCAAGACCCAAATCCACTTTCTGTGCAACCACTGCGGCGGCGTCCAACCCAAATGGATGGGCAAATGCCCGGATTGCGGCACCTTTGGCACGCTGGAAGAGTTCCGCGAGGACAAATCCGCCGCCAAGCGGCCGCATGGCAGCGTGGTACCCGAGCATGGCGACACGGCCAAAGCCACCCCCATCAATCGGGTCAGTGAGAGCGCCACGCCGGGGCGGATTCCCACCGGTATCGGCGAATTGGATCGGGTGCTGGGCGGGGCGGGCGAAGATGGCAAAGGTGGTGGCCTGGTGGCTGGTTCGGCGATCTTGGTCGGCGGCGATCCGGGCATCGGCAAATCCACTTTGATGTTGCAAGCGGCGGCCAAGTTGGCCGGTCGCGGCCAGCGCGTGCTGTATGTGTCGGCGGAGGAATCGGCCCAGCAAATCAAGATGCGCGCCGAGCGTTTGATGGGGGAGGAAAAACTTTCCGATGAATTGTTTGTGTTGGCCGACACCAACCTGGCCCGCATTTTGGAACAGGCCCGCCAGAACAAACCCACCTTGATGGTGATCGACTCGGTGCAGATGATTTATCGCGGCGATTTGCCGGCCGCCCCCGGCTCGATGGCGCAATTGCGGGCCTGCTGCATGGACTTGGTGTACTTCGCCAAAAGCAGCGGGGTGGCGTTGGCGCTGGTCGGCCATGTGACCAAAAGCGGTTCGTTGGCCGGCCCCAAACTGCTCGAGCACATGGTGGACACCGTGCTGTATTTCGAGGGCGACCGCTACCACGCCCACCGCGTGATCCGCGCCATCAAAAACCGCTTCGGCACCACCTTGGAAGTCGGCTTGTTCGAGATGGGCGACAAGGGGCTGCGCGAAGTGCTCGATGGCGCCGGCTTGCTGGCGGCCGAATACCAGGTGCGCTCCGGCTCGGTGGTCTGCCCGGTGTTGCAAGGCACCCGTTGTTTGATGGTGGAGATCCAGGCCCTGACCGCCAGCGGCTTTTTGGGAGCGGCCAAGCGCAAGGTGGCGGGGCTGGATTCCTCCAGATTGGCGATGCTGATTGCGGTGTTGGAAAAGCGTGGTGGCATGCATTTGGCCGACCAGGACATTTTCGCCTCGGCGGTGGGCGGCATGAAGGTGGCCGAGCCGGCTTGCGACCTGCCCCTTGCGCTGGCGATTGCCGGCGCCTTCCTCAACCGTTCCCTGCCGCGCGGCACCTGCGCGGTGGGTGAAGTCGGCTTGGGCGGCGAAGTGCGCTTGGTGCAGCAAACCAACCGGCGCATCATCGAGGCCGGCCGCCTGGGCTTCAAAACCATTTTGGCCCCCAAGGGTGCCGGGGCCGAGGCGCCCAAGGGAGTCAAAGTGATTGAAGTGCCTTCGATTGAGGCGGCGTTGCAGCAGTTGATGTGATAAGGATGGGTGCCACGGACAGCGGAGCGAAGCGGAGTCGTCCGTGCGTGCTGGAACAATCCGCGTCATCGACACAGACGACTCCGCTTCGCTCCGCTGTCCAGGGCTGGCGGGTCACGCGCGTCATCCCTTTGAAAAGGAACCCCGACCGTCAG
>CAZVNU010000080.1:0-8750 GCA_964628335.1 uncultured Phycisphaeraceae bacterium | reverse complement strand
CGTCCGGGGCATTGAGCCCCGGGCGGCATTTGCGGGTGAGGACACCCGCGCTCCAACACCTGCCAGCCCTGGTGGCCAGATGGGTGCCCCGATGGATGGATGACTGAGCGGCGTTCAGCCCTGTGGCATGTGAAAAAAATCTTGACAAAAGCGCCGGATTTTCCCATGATTCCACCCATGTCAACCCCCCTTCCCCTCTCCGGCAAGCGCGTCATCATTCTCGTCGGCAAAGACTACGAGGAACTGGAGCTGCATTACCCCAAGTTGCGTCTGACCGAAGCCGGGGCCGAGGTGATGGTCGCCGGGCCCGAAGGGCAGACGGTATACGAGGGCAAGTACGGTTATCCACAGGTGTCTGATCTTGCCATTTCCGACCTGCGTTTGGAAGACGCCGATGCCCTGGTGATCCCCGGCGGCTGGATGCCCGACAAATTGCGCCGCGATGAAAAAGTGCTGAAGTTCGTCAAGGCCATGGCCGAAGCCAACAAGCCCATCGCCAGCATTTGCCACGGCCCGTGGATCGACATCAGCGCCAAAATCGTCGAAGGCGTCAAGTACACCGGCAGCCCCGGCATCAAGGATGATCTGCTCAATGCCGGTGCCCGCTACGGCGACAAGGAAGTGGTGGTGGATTTGAAGTTCAACCGCATCTCCTCGCGCCGGCCCGACGATCTGCCGGCCTTCTGCCGCGCCCTGATCGCCCTGCTCACCGGCAATTTCGTGCGCCGCGAAAAAGACGGCGCGCCGGGCAACCCCGCCGACGACAGCATGCTGGGCGCGCCTTCGGTGCAATGGCCTGGCTGATTTCACGCCAGATGTAATAAAGCAATCCGGGCGGCATCCATTGGTGTTCATCCCGGTTTATTCTCGTTTATTCTTACCTCCAACCGACTCCCCATGCGCCACCTCCTCCCCCTGTCCGCCGCCGCGCTCGCCGCCACCACCTTGTTCGCCGGCTGCGCCGCCACGCACCCCCCGGCCGACCGCGCCTTCCACATCACCACCACCCCCTATCCGCAGTTGCAGGGGCCGCGCGGCACCTACGGCGGCTGGTGGCAGCCGCGCTTTGAAGCCAAGTGCAAGGTGGCACAGGCCGGCGGCTTCGAAGTGCTGTTGGTCGGCGACTCGATCACCCATGCCATCGACGACGGCCGCGATGCCGGCATTTTCAAACAGATGCTGGCCCCGGCCACCTTCGCCAACTTCGGCTACAGCGGCGACCGCACCGAACATGTGCTGTGGCGCTTGGACCACGGCGAACTCGAAGGCAAGCTCGACCCCAAAGTCATCATGGTGATGATCGGCACCAACAACACCGGGCACCGGATGGATGCGCCCGCCGACATCGCGGCCGGGGTGGAGGCCATCGTCGGCCGCCTGACCGCCCGCTTCCCCGAGGCGCGCATCCTGCTGCTGGGCATTTTCCCGCGCGGGGCCGCCCCGACGGACGCCAGCCGCATCAACAACGCCAAGACCAATGCGATTCTGGCCAAACTCGACGGCTCGACAAAGGGGCGCGTGCATTACCTTGACATCGGCGACAAGTTCCTCGATGAGCAAGGCAACCTGCCCAAAAAGCTGATGCCCGACGGCCTGCACCCCAATGCCGCCGGCTACAAACTCTGGGCCGAAGCGGTGGTGCCGGAGATCAAAAAACTGCTGGCGAAATGAATGAGTCCCAAGCGCCGGGTGCCACGGCTGCGCGCAGCCGTGTGGCTTTCCCGTGTTTCATCCCTTTCGCACGGCTGCGCGCCGCCGTGGCACCCGGCGCATTGCGGTAGGATTTCCGCATGCGTCCCCTTTGCTTTTTTGCCTGCGCTTATTGCCTTGCGCTGACCGCCTGCGGCCCGGCCGTCGATCCCGCCACCATCCCGCCGGCCATTCTTGGCCCGCAGGTTTACCGCGAACACTGCCTGAAATGCCACGGTGCCACCGGCTCGGGCCTGGCCCTGCTGTACCCGCCCTTGGCCAACTCGCCGGTGGTGCAGGGCGACCCCGAAACCCTCACCCTCATCCTGCTGCACGGCTTGGAAGGCCCGCTGGAAGTCAACGGCCAGCTCTTCAACAACCAGATGCCGGAATGGAAATTCCTGCACGACGCCCAAATCGCCGCCGTGGCCTCGTTCATCCGCGGCAAACAGGATTGGGGCAACCGCGCAGAACCGATCACCATGGATCAGGTGGCGCAAATCCGCGCCAAGCACAAGGAACGGGTCAAGGCGTGGACTTGGAAGCAATTGGAGGCGGTGCGGGAGGCGGCGCCATGACGGCAGGACGACTTGACAAACCCGGCTTCATAGCAGGATTAGTATTTACCGAGGGTTTTTGCCGCTGGCCTATTCATTTGGCGGCTCAATCGGGATTAAAGTCAGATTTAAACTATTTTTTGTGAAAAAGAAAAATAAACGCGCCTCAATTTTTTTTCGTCCACTTTTTTCCCCCTGCCCATAAATCAATTCAGACGAATCAAATGTTCCAAACTCATGTAACTTGTCTATTATTTCATTTAACGCATAGTTCCCTGGCCGCAGGTTCGACATTTTATACGACTTATCAAATGAATTAATTTGTTCTATTATTGAATTGTCGCATACAAAAAAAAGATTGTTCTCTGACATCGCTCGTCTTATGGAATCTAAAACCAGGTCATCTTTAGTGATTTTTATGTTTATACTTAAAATTTTCTCAGCCCCTTCTCTAGTGACATTGTAATCCTTAGAAAAAGATCTCAAAGATAAATAATCCATCCAATCATAAAAATATGCTTTTGATATCTTGTTTTTTTGCTTTTCATTTTCCGCCTCTTTCTCTTCGCTCCTTCTTTTTTCGATCTGTTGATCCTGCTGTCGTCTAGTTCGTTCATATGCGTCCAGATTGACGCAGGCACAAAGAGGAAAAACTAAAAGAAGAACAAAGAAAGTTACGATACAAGTCATGGTTTCCTCCGCAGGCATTAAAATAAGTTAAGTCGTCAGTTTTCGTCGCCTGTCCTGTTTGTCCCACCAGATTCATCTCGATCAAACTCATCCGCTCAAGATCGTCATCCGACATGGCCAACAAATCAGAGGTTGTCAAAGATGCGCCCTCTTGTTTGCACCCGACTTGGCGCGTATCTCCGGCCAAGGGAGCAAAAATGGGGACACCGCCTTTTGGGGGCCAGATCAACGCCGTCCCCGCCGCAAGAATGGCTAATAACAGCAGCGATAGCCACACCAGCCGGCCTTTTTTCACATGAGAAAAACCACCGACTTTTTTTGAAGACGATGGTTGTTCTTTTTTGGCATGGGCAGAGCGCTTTCCCATGTTTTACTCCAACCCACCCTTCACCTGCGCCTCGATCTGCTGCACCTGTGCGGCATACTCCGCGTCCTTGGCGCTGCGGTCGTCCACCGTGGTCAGCGAGTGCATCACCGTGGTGTGGTCGCGGCCGCCGAAGTAGCCGCCGATTTCCTCCAGGCTGAAACGCGTGTGGCGGCGGGCCAGCCACATGCACAATTGGCGCGGCTCGGTGACCGATTTGTGGCGCCGGCGACTTTGCAGGTCGGCCAACGGAATGTTGTAAAACGCGGTGACCGCTTCGGTGATGGTCTGCATGGTCACCTGGTTGGTGCGCGGGGCCGACAGCGCCTCGCCGAGCACTTCGCGCACCAAGGTGACATCCAGCGTGCGGTTTTGCAACCGCATGTGGCCGATCAGGGTGTTGAGCGCGCCCTCGAGCTCGCGGGCGTTGGTGGCCACCCGCTTGGCGATGAACTCGGCCACTTCCGGCGGCAGGGTGATGCCGCGCAAGAGCGCCTTGCTGCGCAAAATGGCGCAGCGGGTCTCGAAGTCGGGCTTGCCCACCTTGGCGACGACGCCCCATTTGAAGCGCGACATCAAGCGCTCCTCAAGCTCGGGGATTTCTTCCGGCGCGGCGTCGGAGGACAGAATCACCTGCTTTTGGGCCTGGAACAGCGTGTTGAAGGTGTGGAAGAATTCCTCCTGGGTTTCCTTCTTGTTGGCCAGGAAATGGATGTCATCCACCACCAGCAGATCGACATGGCGGTACAGATTGCGGAACTCGCTCATGCGGCCCTGCTGCACGCAGGTGATGAATTCGTTGACGAAGGCATCGCAGGAGATGTAGAGGATTTTGGATTCCGGCCGCTGCTCGAGCACGCGCTGGCACACCGCCTGCAGCAGGTGGGTCTTGCCCAAGCCCACGCCGCCATGGATGAACAGTGGGTTGTAGGCCTTGCCCGGCTGGTCGGCCACCGCCTGGGCGGCGGCGCAGGCCAGCTGGTTGTTGGGGCCGGCCACAAACGAATCAAACGAGTAATCGGGCGAGAGCACAAAAGCTTCGCCGCCCACCGACGCCGATTCAACCGGGCGCGGCGCCACGGCGACGGCGGCAATGCCGTTGGCAGGCGCCACCGGGGCTGCCGGCTCATTCGAGCGCGGCTGCTCATGCACAAACTTGACCGCCATCAAACGGCCGGTCACTTGCTGCACCGCTTCGGTGAAGGGCTCCAAACAACTTTTCTGCAAAAAATTGCAATGGCCGGCATTGGGCGAACCGATCTGCAACAAACCGCCATCAATGGCCACCGGCACCAAGTCCTCAAACCACTTGCGCCATACGGAGGATTGTTCCGTTCGCAGATAAGTCATTATTTGGCGCCAAGTTGAGTCGTCTAATCTGGGCATGGTCAAGTTTTCCACAAAAAGGTCTGTTGAGGAGGGAGGGAGAGGCTACCCGCCGCCTGCATAGCCTGTCAACAAGTGGCCAAAATCACTCCGGGGGCCTGTGGAAGGCTGGGGAAGACGGGGGAAAACCGGGGATGTCCACAGCAATCAGGGGCAATCCCCAACATGCCACGAAAAGTGAACCTGCGTGTTTGGCGCTCACGAGCCCCGAGCGCAAGCTCGGGGGAACACGCTTCCCACCACCCCAAACCCCCTGAACTTGCGCCCCGGGCTCGTTTGACCCCACACCACC
Source organism: uncultured Phycisphaeraceae bacterium (assembly GCA_964628335.1). Lineage (GTDB taxonomy): Bacteria > Planctomycetota > Phycisphaerae > Phycisphaerales > Phycisphaeraceae > CANIYR01. The sequence continues at coordinate 3,772 of CAZVNU010000080.1, read as the reverse complement.
TATGATTTCCCCATGCTCAATCTCGTGCGCACTGTGCGCTTTTGTCTGACCGGCGCACCCGACGAGGCCGCCACGGCCTGCCTCAACCCCTACGCCGCCTGGCCGGCCATGCGCGGCCTGTCGCGTTATTACGAAATCGTGATTCACGCCAAAGGCCAGGCCGACCCCCATACCGGCTATTTTCTCGACATCCGCCTGATGGACGCCGCCGTGCGCGAAGCCGCCCTGCCCATCTTGCGCGCGGCCGTGGTGGAAAACACGCAAGACGGCACCCGCGCCGCCGACACCCCGATGGGCGCGCTGATGGCGCAATTGTTGGCCGGCGTGCAAGCCCAACTCGGCCCGTGCGTGCACCGCTTGGAACTGCGCCTGACCCCCACTTACACGCTGGCCGCCAAGGCCGTGGAGAATGCCCCGATGCCCCTGCTTGAAGTCCGCCAGCATTACGATTTCGCCGCCGCCCACCGGCTGGCTTTGCCCACCCTTTCAGATGCGCAAAACGCCGATCTCTTTGGCAAATGCAGCAACCCGGCCGGCCACGGCCACAACTACAAGGTCGAGGTGGTGGCGACTGCCGCGATTGAAGCCGACGGCCACAGCGCCCTGACCCGCGACCCGACGGTGATGGATGCCTGGGTGGAACAGGCGCTGATCGTGAAACTGGACCACAAGCATCTCAATGTCGATGTGGCGGCCTTCAAAAACCAAAATCCCAGCGTGGAACACATCGCCAAGCAGGCCTTTGACTGGCTCAAGCAGAGCACCCCCGCCGGCTGCGCCTTGGTCGAAGTCGGCGTGTGGGAAACCGAAAAAACCCGCTGCGTGATCCGGGAGAACGCATGAAAGCATCCGGGCAAAAAAATGAAGCGGATGCGCTTCGCGCAGACTCTTTGCGGGGGGGGACGCCCGCGCTCCAAAAAGACCACCCCTACGCCTCGCGCGGCGGCCTCAAACTCGAGGGCGCGCTCAAGGCTTTCGGCATCGATCCCACCGCAAAAACCGCCGCCGACCTGGGCTGCTCCACCGGCGGCTTCGTCTCCTGCTGGCTGCACTTTGGCGCCGCAAAGGTGTTCGCCGTCGACACCGCCTACGGCGAATTGGCCTGGGCCTTGCGCAAAGATCCGCGGGTGGCGGTGATGGAGCGCTCCAACGCCTTGCACACCGCCCCGCACGCCGACGCCCTGGCCGCCGACGGCGTGGATTTCGTCTCGCTTGATTTGGGTTGGACCAAGCAGGAAAAAGCCCTGCCGGCCGCCCTCACCTGGCTCAAGCCCGGCGGCTCCATCATCACCCTGGTCAAGCCGCACTACGAAAAGCCGGCGGAAATCAGCGCCAAACGCCGAGGCAAAAAAGAAGTGGCGACCTTGAGCGATGACGAAGCCGAAACCATCTCCCGCGCTTGCCTGGCCCGCGTGCTGCCGGCCCTGGGGCTGGTGGAACTCGGCTGCATTCCTTGCCCGATCAAGGGCGAAAAGGGCGGCAATTTGGAATTTTTGGCATGGGTGAAGCGGGCGTGATGCAAAAATGAGTGCTTGGTGACTTCCGTTTAACTGCGACCGCGCCATTGCTTTTGGCATCATTGCCCCTAGAATCCGTCCGACTCCACGCATAGGGCACTCTCCGTCCCCTGCCCCTTTCATTTTTCCCCCTCTGAAAAGACTCTCCATGATCGTCGTCAATACCGAAGAAATTCCCGGCCGCCAGATTTCGCATGTGCTGGGCTTGGTCCAGGGCAACACCGTGCGCGCCAAGCATGCCGGCCGCGACCTGATGGCCAGCCTTAAAAACATCGTCGGCGGCGAACTCAAAGGCTACACCGAACTGTTGACCGAATCGCGCCGCGAAGCGGTGGACCGCATGCTGGGCCAGGCCCAGCAACTCGGCGCCGACGCGGTGGTCAATGTGCGTTTCAGCACCAGTTCCGTCGCCGCCGGCGCCGCCGAAATGTACGCCTACGGCACCGCCGTCAAACTGGCGGGGGCCTGATCCATGGACGGCATCCTTTCCATCCTGCTGTTTTTCATCGGGCTGATCTTCGGCCGCCAGGCGGAGCGCAAACACCTGCGCGAGCTTGACGCGCGCGAAGCCGTCCTATTGCCCCAATTCCATCTGGACAACCGCAAGCATGTGTCGAGCCCGGCCACGGTGGCCGATGCGCAGATGGTGACCGGCTCGTGCGTGATCGGCTGCGACGGCGCCAAGGCCTTCTTCATCGCCTGGCGCAATTTGATCGGCGGCGAACACAAATCCATCCAGCGCATGCTCACCCGCGGCCGGCGCGAAGCCATTTTGCGCATGCTGGAAGAGGCCCGCCACCTGCAGGCCGACGAAATCTGGAATGTCCAATTGGCCACCTCCAGCATCGGCACCGGCACGCCGCAGGCTGAAATCATCGCCTACGGCACCGCCATCAAACGCCGCCCCGCATGAGCCGCGATCTTTTTGACATTGAAAACGAACCGCATTTCCAGCCTGGGCGGATTTATGCCCAGGACTCCGGCGATCCGCCGTTATCAAGCGGCTCCCCTTCTGCGGTCACCCACGAACATTCGGTGTTTGACGAGCCGTCTGCCGCAGTCCATGCCTTGGCCCAAACGCCACGGGGCGCCCACCATCAGTGCGCGGGCTGCCAGCATGATTTGGCCGGCACCCTGCCCGGCACGCCCTGCCCGGCCTGCGGGCTGGTGTCGTTCGTCGGGCCCTCGGACCCCATGCGGATGGGCAGCCGCCAATACCTTGACACCAAACGCGGGCAAACCAGTGCGGCTGTTTCATGGGGCGCCATCGTGGGCGTGGCCTTGGCCAGCGGGCCGCTATCGGTGATTGGCACGCTGACCAACGGTTTGGGCGGCGGCATAATCGGCCCCTTTGTCACCGGCCCAGCGATTGAAGAAGTCATGAAGATCGGCCTGGCCGCCGTGTTGGTTGAAACCCGGCCCTGGCTGATCCGCAGCCGGTTGCAAATCCACCTGATGGCCTTGCTCAGCGCCCTGGTGTTTGCCGCGATTGAAAATGTGCTTTACATCCATGTGTATCTGGACCACCCCTCGCCCGAACTCATCCATTGGCGCTGGACGGTGTGCGTCATGCTGCATGTGCTGTGCACCCAGATCTCCGCCCTTGGCCTAAGCCGGGTCTGGCACAAATCGCTGCAACAGGGCCAATTCCCCGGCTGGCGTTTGATGGCACCCTTCATCCTGGCCGGCATCGTCACCCATGCCCTGTACAACATCTCGGTCACCGTGCTGGAGTTGCTCGGCGGTTTCACTTTTTAAATGCGGTTGAATGCGAACCGCAGACGATCTTGGTGAATTTGAAATTCCGCCTGCAGTCGGCGCCACCTGTCATACTCCCCGCATGGCTCTGATCGACCCCCTGCTGCCCAACCACTTCCTGCGCAAATTGATTTGGAAGTGCTGGTACCCCTTCCTCACCCGGCGCCTTAAAGGCGAGGAAATCCTGTTCCTCAATTACGCCTTTGAAACCGAGCCGCCGATGGGCTTGCCCTTGTCGGAGGAAGACGAGCCCAACCGCGCCTGCATCCAGCTGTACCACCGGACGGCAAACATGTGGGACAGGCGACTATTGCTCGGGCGTTTTGAAAAATCCCATCCATCCCCTCCCCCATCGGTTTTTGCGTCAAGTTTTAAGGGCCGATTTCCCTGCCGCCCATCCTAGCGGCATTTTCCCTAAAAACAAGCCTTTTCACCCATGCCACCAGGGCTGGCGGGTCAAGGAACCCCGACCGTCAGGAAGGGGACGCTGGCACGCT
>CAZVNU010000079.1:8371-8835 GCA_964628335.1 uncultured Phycisphaeraceae bacterium | reverse complement strand
CGCGCATCCATCCGGCCACCCGCACCTTCCAGGCCCTGCGCATCGCCGTCAACGGCGAGCTCGACGCCCTTGATGCCTTGCTGGCCGCCCTGCCACGCCTGCTGAAGGTGGGCGGTCATGGCGGCATCATTTCCTTCCACTCTCTGGAAGACCGCCCAGTCAAACAGGCCTTTGTAGCGGCCAAAGAAGCCGGTTGGGCCGAGTTGGTGACGCGCAAGGCGTTGGAAGCCAGCCCGGTTGAAGCCGCCCAAAATCCGCGCAGCCGGTCGGCCAAATGGCGGACTTTGCGGCGGGTGAAGTAACGCTTTAGACTACAACTTCATATTCCATCTCCCCCTTTTTTATCTTCATCATGAGCAGACCCTTTGATAGAAAATTGCGTTACGGCATGGTCGGCGGCGGCCGCGGCGCCTTCATCGGCGGCGTCCACCGCATCGCGGCCGCCATCGACGCGCGCTGCGAAC
>CAZVNU010000079.1:8005-8361 GCA_964628335.1 uncultured Phycisphaeraceae bacterium | reverse complement strand
GGCGCCTTCTCCTCCGACCCTGAAAAGTCCAAAGCCTCCGGCCGCGACTTCTTCCTGGCGGAAAACCGCTGCTACGGCTCCTTTGAAGAGATGATCGCCAAGGAAAAGGCCCTGCCCGCCGACCAGCGGATGGACTTCATCTCCATCGTCACCCCCAACCACATGCACTTCGCCCCGGCGAAGCTGGCGCTCGAAAACGGCTTCCATGTCCTTTCCGACAAGCCCGCCACCTTCACCACCGACCAGGCCAAGGAACTGGCCGCGCTGGTCAAGAAGACGGGCCTGACCTACGGCCTGACCCACAACTACACCGGCTACCCGCTGGTCAAGCAGGCCAAGGCGATGATCGCCGAAGG
>CAZVNU010000079.1:0-7995 GCA_964628335.1 uncultured Phycisphaeraceae bacterium | reverse complement strand
GCCGCCTGGCGCACCGACCCGACCAAGAGCGGCGCCGCCGGCTGCGTCGGCGACATCGGCACCCATGCCGAGAACCTGGCCGAGTACATCACCGGCCTGCAAATCAAGGAACTGGCCGCCGACCTCTCCACCTTCGTCGAAGGCCGCCTGCTCGACGACGACGCCAACATGCTGTTGCGCTTCGAAGGCGGCGCCAAGGGCGTCTTGCACTGCTCGCAGATCTCGGTGGGCGAAGAGAACAACCTCAACATCCGCGTCTACGGCGAAAAGGGCGGCTTGGAGTGGCACCAGAAGGAGCCCAACACGATGCTCGTCAAGTGGCTGGACCAGCCGATGCAGGTCTACCGCACCGGCATGGGTTACTTGGGCGCCGCGGCCGCCGCCGCCACCCGCACCCCTCCGGCCCACCCGGAAGGCTATTTGGAAGCGTTTGCCACCATCTACAAGAACTTCGCCAATACCCTGCGCGCCAAGCAGGCCGGCCGCGCCCCGACGGACATCGAAAACGATTTCCCGAAGATCGAGGACGGCATCCGCGGGATGGCGTTCATTGATGCGGTGATCAAGTCGAGCAAGGCGAATGCGGCTTGGGTGGAGGTGGGGCATTGAAACGTTTCATTCCTTAACACTACTCGCCACTCATTCTTCCGACCTAGGTAACGCACTTATGGCGATCCCAGACTACCAATCCCTGATGCTTCCCGTGCTCAAAAGTTGTGCCAATGGAGAAGAACATCAAGTCCGCAGCATTACCGAAAAAGTAACTGCAGCCCTCCAACTGTCTTCGGAAGATTCCCAAAAACTCCTTCCAAGCGGGCAACAGACCATCGTTGAAAATCGCATTGCATGGGCGCGCGCATACCTCAAGAAAGCCGGCCTCATTGAATCCACCAAACGCGCCCACGTCAGACTGACAACCGAGGGAAAAAACGTGCTGGCGTCTTCTCCCACGCGCATAGACAATGCTTTCTTGATGAAGTTCAAGTCATTTTCGCAATGGCGCGAAGATTCCAAAACACCTTCTGCACGGCTCGACCCCGTCACTTCATCCGGAGCAAATGCCGACTGGCAAACTCCCGCCGAAGTACTGGAACAGGCGTATGGAGCCTTGCGTGCGGAAATAACGGCAGACCTTCTGACACAAGTCAAAAGTGGTTCTCCCGCATTCTTCGAGTCCTTGGTGGTGGATCTGCTTGTGCGCATGGGCTACGGCGGATCACGCACTGAAGCTGGGCGCGCAATTGGCCGCAGTGGAGATGGTGGTGTAGATGGTGAAATCCATGAAGACCGTCTTGGTCTCGACAAAATCTACATCCAGGCCAAGCGCTGGGAAACCAAGGCCGTCAGCGGGCCCGATATCCGCGACTTTATCGGCGCGCTTTCCCTTAAGGGCGCGCGCAAGGGCGTCTTCATCACAACCTCATGCTTCACCAAAGACGCTGCCGACAATGCCGCCCAACTGAAGGACCGCACCATTGTCCTGATTGATGGCCGCCGACTGGTTGAATTGATGTTGGAATTTGGTCTTGGGATCACCGTCAAGCAAACCTACACGCTGCATAAAGTTGACTTGGATTACTTTGACGAGGAAGCATAGACATAACTGTGTTCTCTTCCAAAACCGTAGGCCGACAGGGCCAACCCCATCCTATTCCGAAAATCCAACCCCGTGGAATTCGACGGGATTAACAGCCTCTGCGCCCCATGAAAAAGTCCCTTCCCAAGAAACCCGCTGCACGCGCCAAACCCGCCCCCGAAGCGGCGGCCAAGCCCGCCCAACCCTCCTTCGCGGAAGTCGTCGGCCTCATAGAGCAAGCCCGCCTGCGCGCGTACCAAGCGGTCAACACGGAACTCATGGGTCTCTATTGGCAGGTCGGCAAATACATCAGCGCCAAACTTGACTCTGCGGAATGGGGCGAAGGCGTCGTGGACCAACTGGCCGCACACTTGGCCCGCACGCTGCCCGGAATTCGCGGATTTTCCCGGCAAAACCTATTCCGCATGCGCCAGTTTTATGCCGCCTACGCCGGCGACAAGAAAGTGTCACCATTGGTGACACAATTGCCCTGGACTCATAACCTCATCATCTTGGGGCAGGCCAAACGCGCAGAAGAGCGTGCGTTTTATTTGCGCATGGCCATTCGGGAGCGATGGAGCAAGCGCGACCTTGAGGCGCAATTCCGCCGCGGCGCCTTCGAGCGGGCCGTCCTGCATCCGCCAAAAGTCTCGCCGCTGGTGAGACAAATCCACGGCGAGGCCGCCGCCAATGTCTTCAAGGACTCCTATTCGGTCGAGTTTCTGGACCTGCCGAAAGGCCATGACGAACCCGACCTGCATCGCGGCCTTTTGGCGAAACTCAAGGCGTTCCTGGGGGAGTTAGGCCGCGACTTCTGCTTCGTCGGCTCGGAATATCCCGTGCAAGTGGGTGGTCGCGATTTTTCACTTGACCTGCTGTTCTTTCACCGCGGACTCAATTGCTTGGTGGCCGTCGAACTCAAGGTGGACCGCTTTGAGCCCGAATATCTTGGCAAATTGGGGTTCTACCTCGAAGCCCTCGACCGCGACCATCGCAAGCCGCATGAAAATCCAGCCATTGGCGTGCTGCTATGCGCGTCAAAAGACAGCGAAGTGGTTGAATACGCGCTGAATCGTTCGCTTTCCCCGGCATTGGTCGCCGTTTATCAAACCCAGTTGCCGGACAAAAAACTGCTTGCAGCCAAACTTCATGAGTTCTACGCCTTGAATTCGGCCGACAAGCCCGCTTAAATTCCCCCTCGTCTTTCCCATCCCCTCCCCGGAGACCCCCATGCCCCGTCCCGTCACCCTCTTCACCGGCCAATGGGCCGACCTGCCGATCGACACCATGATGGCCAAGGCCAAGTCCTTCGGCTACGACGGCGTCGAACTCGCCTGCTGGGGCGACCACTTCGAAGTGGCCAAGGCCGACCAAGCCTATTGCGACGCCAAGAAGGCGCAACTCGCCAAGCATGGCCTCAAGTGCTACGCCATCTCCACCCACCTGGTCGGCCAGGCCGTGTGCGACCGCATCGACGAGCGCCACAAGCAGATTTTGCCGGACTACATCTACGGCGACGGCAACCCCGAAGGCGTGCGCCAGCGCGCCGCGGCGGAACTGATCAAGACCGCCCATGCCGCCAAGCGCATGGGCGTGTCGGTGGTCAACGGCTTCACCGGCAGCTCGATCTGGCACCTGGTCTACAGCTTCCCGCCCAACCTGCCCGGCCAGATCGAAGCCGGCTACCAGGACTTCGCCACCCGCTGGACGCCCATCTTGAACGAGTTCCAAAAGCTCGGCATCAAGTTTGCGCTGGAAGTCCACCCCGGCGAAATCGCCTTCGACATCGCCTCGGCCGAGCGCGCGCTCAAGGCCGTCAATTACCACCCGGCCTTCGGCTTCAACTACGACCCCTCGCACTTCGGCTACCAAGGCGTGGACTATGTCGGATTCATCCGCAAGTTCCACGACCGCATCTTCCATGTGCACATGAAGGATGTGGCCTGGAGCGATACCCGCACCGAAGCCGGCGTGTTCGGCGGCCATGTGGATTTCCACCAGCCCAACCGCTACTGGGACTTCAAGTCGGTGGGCCGCGGCAACATCAACTTCGAGAAGGTCGTGCGCGCCCTCAACGACATCAAGTACATGGGGCCCCTGAGCGTCGAGTGGGAAGACGGCGGCATGGACCGCGAATTCGGCGCCACCGAATCCTGCGCGTTCACCAAGAAGCTCGACTTCCCGCCGTCGAACATCGTGTTCGACGCGCAATTCGACAAGAAATAAACCGGCCACCCCATTGTGAGCAGCCCGACCGGCGCCGCGCTTTGAAGGACTTCCTCGTGAAGCCTCCAGGGCGCGGCGCTGTCGGCTTTACAATCCCCGCCATGGCCCAACCCCAAACCGTTCTCATCACCGAAACCCTTGACATGGCCTGCGCCGACTGGCTGGCCGGGCAATTGCCCGCCGGCTCGCGCGTGATTTGGGCCAAAGCCGAAGACGCCGCGCCGCTGGACGATTTGCTGCCGCTGGCCGACGCCTTGGTGGTGCGCACCTACACCCAAGTCAATGCCGATCTGTTGAAAAAAGCCCCGCGCCTCAAGGTGGTGGGCCGGGCCGGCGTTGGGCTGGACAACATCGACCTGCCCGCCTGCCAAAACGCCGGCGTCCAGGTGGTGTTCACCCCTGACGCCAACACCCAGGCGGTGGTGGAATATGTGTACGGCCTGATTTTCGACCGCTTCCGCCCGCGCACGCCGCTGCCGGCACGGGCCAGCGAGCAAACTTTCCACGCCTTGCGCAAGACCGAAGTCGGGCTGGAAGTGGCCGACCTGACCCTTGGCATTCTTGGCATGGGCCGCATCGGCAAACGCATCGCCACCGTGGCGCATGCCTTTGGCATCAAAGTGCTGGCCTGCGATGTGCTGCCCGAGGCCGTCATCCGCGCCGACCTGCCCGGCATCCCCTTTGACTATGTCAGCCACGACGCTTTGTACACCGGGAGCGACATCGTCACCCTCCATGCCGACGGACGACCTGAAAACAAGCGCATGATGGGCACCGCCGCATTCGGAAAATTGCGCCCCAATGCCGTGTTCATCAACGCCGCCAGGGGCATGCTGGTGGATGAAACCGCCGTGGCCAGGTGGCTGCAAGCCAATCCCCAAGCCCGGGCCTATCTCGATGTGCACGAGCCGGAGCCGCCACCGCCGGCCAACCCGCTGTGGGACTTGCCAAATGCCACGCTGCTGCCCCATTTGGCCAGCCGCACCGACACCGCTTTGCGCAACATGTCCTGGGTGGTGCGCGATGTGCTGGCGGTGCTGAATGGGCAAGCACCCAAGCATCCAGCCTGCTGATGGGTTCTTGAACGGAATTCCCCTCATGCCCCGCGCACCAATTCCACCCAGTGCGCGGCGGTGGTCTGCGTGAAATCATGCAACTGGGCCCGGCAACTGGTGCCGGTGGCCACCACCCGCTTGCGCTTTTCTTTGGCGGCGCGCACGGCGGGAAACAGGCGGTCTTCCCCCACTTTCTCCGACAGATCATGGTGGGTGTAGCCAAACGACCCGGCCATGCCGCAGCAGCCGGTTTCCGGCGCGTCCACGCTGAAACCGGCCGCTTCCAAAATCTTTTTGGGCGCGGCGGCGGTGAACAAGGCGCGCTGGTGGCAATGCGGGTGCAGCAGGGTTTGGCCGGGCGCAATGCCCGCCACCGGCCGCAGGCGCAGACCAATATCCAGCTGCCCGGCGATGAAGTCGTCAATCAGGCGCACCTGCCTGGCCACTTGCGCATTGCTGACGGCGGCATCGGCCGGTTCATCCAGCAAGTCCGGCAGATCGTCGGTGATGGCCGAACAATCCGACGGCTCCACCGCCACGATCGGCAAGCCTTGCGCGGTGTACCGGCGCAATTCATCAAACAGTCCGGCGCCGTGTTGTTTGGCTTCGCGCACCAAGCCGCTGGAGAGGCGCGGCCGCTGGCTGTCATGGCTCTTGGTGAGGATGACTTGAAAGCCGCAGGATTCCAGCATCTCCACGCTGGCCAGGCCGATGTGGGGCTCAAAATAGCGCATCCAGGTGTCGGCGAACAGCACCACTTTTTGCGTGCCGGTCTTGGATGGCAAACCACGCTCGGCAAGCAACCGATCCAGTGTTTTGGTCGCCATCTGCGGCAAGGCCCGGCGCGGATCGATGCCGTAGCGCTTCGCCATGAATTTGCGCACCAGGCCGTTCCTGGTCAAGGCGAAGCCGATCGCCCCCAAAGTCGTGCCGGCGAATTGCGCGGCGCGGGTGGGCAGGTCGCCCACCAAGCGGGCCTTGGGCGGCACACCGTCGCGATCCCACCGGGCTTGCAGGGCTTCGCTCTTGAGGCGCGCCATGTCCACCGCGTTGGGGCATTCGGCCTTGCAGGCCTTGCATGAAAGGCACAAGTCCAGGGTTTCATGCAAGCCGTCATCGGCCAATCCTTTGGCTCCGATTTCACCGTTCAACTGACCGGAGATGCCCAAGCGCAGCGCGTTGGCGCGGCCGCGGGTGGTGTGGGCTTCTTCCTGGGTCACACGGTACGACGGGCACATGTTGCCGCTGCCCAATTTGCGGCAGGCGCCCACGCCATTGCATTGCTCGATGGCGCCGACCACCCCGCCCTGCCCCTCGTAGCGGAACAGGCCGCTGACTTCCGCCACACGCAGGGGATAATCTTTGGGCGCCCCGCCGTGGTCTTGGCCGTTTTTGCCGTTGTCGCCGTAGCGCAGCGGGCCGTCCAGAGGCGGCGCATCGAGTTTGCGGCCCGGATTCATCAGGTTGGTCGGATCGAACAAGGCTTTGATTTGGCGGAAGGCCTGGTACAGCACGGGACCGAATTGCTTTTCGACGAATTCGCCGCGCACGATGCCGTCGCCGTGTTCGCCGGAAAACACCCCGCCCAAACGCAGGCACTCAGCGAAACATTCCTCGCCCACTTGGCGCAACGCCACCCGGTCGGCCGCTGCGTGCAAATCGAGCATGGCTTTGAAGTGCAGCACCCCCACCGAGGCATGGGCGTAGGTGGCGGTGTGGATGCCGTTGCGCGCGCAACTGGCGTAGACAAAGCGGGCGTACTCGGCCAATTTCTCCACCGGCACGCAGGCATCCTCGATGGTGGAGACGCCTTTTTGCTTGCCGGGCTGGTTGGAAATCAGGCCCAACCCCAAACGGCGCACCTCCCATGCCCGGTGTTGGTCGGCTTTTTCCAGGCACAGGATGTGCGAGGAACCGATGCCGGCGGACTGGCAGAAGGCGGCGAAGTTTTTGGCCTTCATTTGCGCCTCTTCGGCTGTCTCGCCGAAAAACTCGCACAGGTGCACGGCATGGGGCGCGGAGCCGGAAGCCAGCAGAAACGCCGCGATATCGCGGGTGGAACTGTTGCGGATGGCCTCCTGGATCACCACGGCGTCAAGCAGTTCGATGGCCGATGGCCGGTGTTCAAGCATCTGCGGCAAGGGCATGAGCGCGCCGTCGAGCGTGTCGAAGCCCACCACCACCACGGCGGTGGCTTTGGGCAAGGGGGTCAGTTTCAAAGTGGCTTCCAGCACCAAGCCCAGCGTGCCTTCGCCGCCCACGACCAGGTCGGCCAAAGAACGCTCCGGCTTGAGCAAACTGTTGAGCGCGTAGCCGGCCACCACCCGTGGCAAAGGCGGGAATTTGGCTTTGATGTGCGCTTCATTCGCCTGAATCACCGCATCCACGCCGCGGTAAATCTCCCCTTCGCGCCCGGGCTTGGCGCAGGCATCCTGCCAGCCTGCCGCATCCAAACGGCCGGCTTCAAATTCCGAGCCATCGGCCAGCAACAGGCGCAGATTCAGCACCGAATCAATGGTGCGGCCGTAGACGATGGAGCGGGTGCCGCAGGAATTGTTGCCGATCATGCCGCCGATGGTGGCGCGGCTGCCGGTGGCCGGATCGGGGGCGAAATGGGTGCCCAAAGGCGCCAGCACTTTGTTCAGTTCATCCAGCACCGCACCCGGCTCCACCCGCACCCAGGAACCGTCGGCGGCCACTTCCAGCACGCGGTTCATGTGGCGCGAAAAATCCACCACGATACCCGGCCCGATGGCCTGGCCGGACAAACTGGTGCCGCCGCCCCGGCCGGTGAGCGGCAAGCCATGCTCGATGGCAAAAGCCAGCACCTTGCGCACATCGTCGCCGTTCTTGGGAAAAGCCACCGCCAATGGCGTCACTTGGTAGACGCTGGCATCGGTGGCGTACACCCCGCGCAAAGTGACATCATCATGCAATTCCCCCGCCAACGCGGCGCGCAGGTCGGCAAAGAAGGGGCGCAAGGCGTCAGAAGTGGGAAAATCAGGCATGGATGGGGCAGGATGAAGAAGCCAAGGCCGGATTATCCCATATTCCGGAATTCCTCCCGCCCTGATTCCTACTTTCGCAGGGCTGGCGGGTCAACAGCGCACGGGCTTGTTGGAGCGCGGGTGTCCCCAC
>CAZVNU010000078.1:4155-8918 GCA_964628335.1 uncultured Phycisphaeraceae bacterium | reverse complement strand
GCGCATCGCTTCAAAGACCTCTCATCCCACGCGCATAGCCGCCGCGTCTACTTTTGGGCGCCAACCCTGAAACAGGACCAGGGCTGGCGGGTCAAGGGATTACGCGCGTGACCCGCCAGCCCTGAGCCACAAAAAACACCCAAAACGGCCAAGCGGGTTTGGAGTATCATCCCCACCCCGCAAACCCGCGAAGGGGCATTAGCTCATCTGGTAGAGCGATTGCTTTGCAAGCAATAGGTGGTCGGTTCGAGTCCGACATGCTCCACTCCCTGAAACGAAAAACCCCGCACACGCGGGGCTTTTCGTTTGGGGCGCCAAAGTTCAGGAAGACATGCAGACCTGGAGCGCGGGCAGCCTGCTCGCAAGGCGCAACTTGGCCAGGGCGAAGTGGGTATCACTGCAAATCACAATGTGGGGATGGGTTCATGCACGGGCGGGGATTCTAACGGCTGCCAATCCGCACCCAACCGTCATAAACCAAATCCCGCATCGCCTTGTCACTGCGGGCCGGGTCGGTGTACCAGCGGTCCGGGCAATACACCCGTTGCCCCGGACTTTTGGCCAGCCATGCCGCCCACCAGGAAAAAGTGCTGTTCGGCAGAATATGGTGACGGCATTGCGCCATCAGGCGAAAATCCTCCCGCTCATCGCCTGGCTCATGGAACCAGGCGGACGGGGCCAGATCGGAAAAATGTTCCCGGCACCAGGCGATGTCTTCCGAAAAAACAATCAACTGGGCGCCTGCAACATCCGCCAGCACCCGCTCAAGGGCCGACCGGTAAAATGCCGGTGCGCACACATCATGCAGACTGTTGCCGATGTAATCCCCCCGCCGCACATGCAGCATGACGGGATTCTTGACCGCCCGAATTTTCGCCAGCGTGGCTTGGGCTGGCGAACTGAGTTGCGCCTCCGGCAGACGGAATGCCAACCGTTGGCGCAATTCGGCCCCCACCGCGTCAAATTCCATCCGGTCGCGCCAATTCCAGGAATCCCACAACAACACCGCCCCAATGGGCCGCTTGCCCGCCGCCACGCGCCGCTGATTTTTGCCATTGAGCCACTTCCATGGATTGACCGATTCCAACCGATGGGCAACAGAAGACTCCACCACCGGCACATGCGCCGCAAAAAAATCCATCGCGTAACGGCGCGGCGTCACTTGCGCCCGATGTTCTTTTGTGTGAAAAAACCGGTCGTCAAAACGCACCGGCACCCCAAGCCGAGTGGCCAAGGCCACCCCATGGGCATACTGAAATAACTGGTTTCCCAAGCCGTCCTGCAGTTTGATGATGATCGTGGGTGAAAAAAACATCGTGCGGATTCTACTAGCATTCCACCCATGAACTTGCCTTGTCTTCTTTCCAAACGACGCCGCCAAGAAACGGCCGGCCGCGCCCGCATGCGGGATTTGTCCGTCGCCATCTGCTGCCTGGCCCGCGATGCGGAAGAAGGATTAAAGCGCAATATTCCCGCCATCGACCCATTGCGCACCTTGTTCAAATCCTCACGGGTGATCGTGGTGGAAAACGACAGCAAAGACCGCACCAAGGCATTGCTGGCGGAATGGGCGAAAAAAGACGCCGGCGTCACCCTCCTCTCCAAAGACACCGGCACCCATACCACCCCCGCCACAGCCACCCCCGGCGTGCTTCCGCAATATTCGGAGCACCGCATCGGCAAAATGGCCGGCTTTCGCAACCAATACTTGGATGAAATCGACAAAGGAAATCCCCCCGACATCCTGATTGCCATTGACATTGATGTGCACGGGTTCTCCATCGACGGCATCTGCCATTCCTTTGGCGCCGCCCAACCCTGGGACGCCATCTTGGCCAACGGCAAGGACCGGGATGTGTTTTACGACACCTACGCCCTGCGGGAATTTGGTGATCACGGGCCCAAACAGTTGGCCACCATCCACCGCAATCAGATCCGCTGGAGCAGCCTGAAACCCGGCGCCCCTTTGGTGCCGGTCGCCTGCGCTTTTGGCGGCTTGGGCATTTACCGCTATCCAGCGCTGCAAGGCCTGCGCTACCGGGCCATTCCCAACACGGAACCGGACAATCCGGTGGGCTTTCAGACTGAGCATGAGGCCATCCACCAAGGCATGGCCGAACGCGGATTCGACCATTTTTTCATCAACCCGGCCCTGACCGTCACCTACAACCCTTTTTGGGAAACCCCCGAAAAGCAGCAGTGGTTTGACTGGGTGGTGTTAAACGAATCCCAACATGAACCCTGGCCCATGCGCTGCGCCTTTTTTTGCAAAAATCTGTTCCGTTACGGACCCTCCCGCACCTTGGCCAATTTCGCCATCACCCACTTGCTATTGGCCCCGGCGAGCCTGGAGGACAAAATCGGACGGCGCAAGGTGAAAGCCGCAGCCGTCATTTGCGCCTTGCTGGCCTTGGCCGGCGCCTTTGCGGCACTGAAAAACCAAAATCCGGCGTTGGCCGTTGTGGCGGGATTGGTTGCCGTATTGATCATCTATCCATCCGTCATCCTGCTCATTCGCACCCTGATCCGCCTGACGCTTAAACCCCAAACGGCAACACCCGCTCCCGCATCGCCTTAACCTGCAAAATACGCGGATGCTTGGCCACAAAACTTGCCAACCGCCACCAACGGCGCAAACGCCCATCACCTCGGGCCACGCAGGCATCCGACAATTCCAGAAATTCCCGCACCGGCCCATCGCACAACCATTTTTCCCGCAGGCGGCGGCGATCCGCCGGCGCAAGCGGCGTGGCCGATGACCACAACGCCTTTTCCACCAAATCCCACAACTCCGCATTGGCCTTGGCCGCCTGATGAGTCTTCTGCTGGTCATGCAGGCGGAAACAACAAAATTCCTGATCCAGCGCGTTGACTTGCGCCCCGGCCGACAAAGCCCGCAGCCAATAGTCATAGTCCAGCGTGTAATACAACGACTCGTTGAACGGGCCGGTCTTTTGCGCCATCTGACGCGACCAGAACACTTCCGGCTGCACAAAATTGCCGCGTTGCCACCAGTAATCCCACAAGTCGAGCGCATCCGCCGCCGATTGAATGCGTGAAAACTGCGTGTCTTGGCGCGCCCCCCGCATGTCGGTCAGCACGCAACGCCCATGCAGCAAACTCGGACCGGCATGCGCCGCGAAATGCTCGCCCACCGCCGCAAACGCCCCCGGCAGGTACCAATCATCGCTGTTGATGTAGGCCAACACATCGCCGCTGGCCCGCGCCAAGCCCTTGTTGATGGCGTGGGCCTGGCCGCGGTCTTTTTCACTGACCCAACCGGCCAAGTGCTTTTCATACTTTTTGAGAATCTCCACCGTGCCGTCAGTGCTGCCACCGTCCATCACGAAATATTCCAGATCGGGATAGCCTTGGTCCAACACCGAGCAAATGGTCTGCTCGATGTATTGGGCTTGGTTGAAAGAAGGCGTGATGATGGAAATTTTGGGAAGCATGGAAGGCGGCATTCTAAGGGGGCGCCACGAAATAAATGCGATAGATCGTCGTCGCGAGCCGCTTGCTGGCGAAGTCGAAAAGCACAAAAAATGCGAGTATTCTTGAGCATTTTCGACGAAGTCAGAGAGTGGCGTAGCAGGCGAAATATCGCAGTTATTTCGTCGCGCCCCCTAGCCCCCGCTCACCCCATCCCACACCACCCGCGAATCCGTGTACCCCGTCCGCTCCATGTGCAGGATGCTGGGCAAGCGCTCCAGAAACAAGCGCTCCGCATACACCTTGAAATAATCGGGAACCTGCGACAAAGCCTGCTTGAATACCCATTTCTCTTTTTGGAACCAAGCCTGCTTGGTGCCGCTGCCCCAGGCCCCCGGATGCAGCCGCCAAGCCTTGCCCCAACGCTGTTGGATCTTTCCGACGGCACTGAAATAGGCCACCTCTTGGTTGAGCAAGTCCCGCTGCCGCTCAAACAAAGGGGCAAATGGCACCACCACTTGCGCCCCGTGACAGGCGTGGTTCCACATGATTTCCAAATCCACAAAGCGGCGTGATGCCGGATGGCACACAAAACGGGCGCAAGTTTTTGGGGTGATGACCACCTTGGTCGCCTGCCGCATATGGCGCAAGCCCCAAGCCACATCTCCGGTCGCATCCGCATCGGTCGGAAAGGGACAGGCCTGAAGCAACGCAGTCCGGTACAGATTGCTCGCCGAAGACCCCAGCAAACTGGCGCCCAAACTGCCGTACCAAAAAGTCCAATGCATCACCTCCCCGTGGGGCAAGACCACCGGCCCACCCGGCTGGTAACGGGCAAGCAATTGATGAATGGGCCAATCTTTGGATTGTAAAGAGGCCCCCCCATCCATGGCCTCCAACTGCGGCGGCGAAAGCACCATATCGGCGCCCGTCTTTTCCATGGCATCCAATAAATGCACTACCCCCTCGCGCTCCATCACATCCCCTGCCGTGCTGATCAGCACATATTTTGTGGTCAATTGCGCCAACCCGGCATTCCAACTTTGCCACAAGCCGCGTGGATGACTGATGATGCGCAACCCCGAATGGCGCAAATGTTCCTTCAAATAGTCGACCGTGCCATCCTCAGAATGGCCGTCTACCACCACGATTTCGTCCACCAAATCGAGCCACTTGGCCATGGCCGCCATCTGCTTGGGCAGTTGCGCCTTGGCATTGAGGGTGGGGATGAGCACGCCCAATCGCCCACCGGGAGCCGGGATGGCGGGGACGACCGCATCAAATGGCAAAGAAACACATTCCATAAGGCGCGCATGTTAAGTGATTGTCTA
>CAZVNU010000078.1:0-4145 GCA_964628335.1 uncultured Phycisphaeraceae bacterium | reverse complement strand
GCAGTACCTTTCCCTGATTTTCCTATGGATACGCAATGACCCCCACCTGGATTGACTTCAAAACCCACAATGACGGCGACGGCTCCTTGGTGGCAATCGAAGGTGGGAAAACCATTCCCTTTGACATACGACGAGTTTATTACATCTATGGCACCGAGCCTGCTTCCGTGCGCGGGTTCCATGCGCACCGTCAACTGACACAAATCACCGTCCCTGTGTCCGGCGCATGCGACATGCTGTTTGACGACGGAAAAACCAAAATTTCGCTCCGCCTCAATCGGCGCAACCGAGGCTTGGTGATCCCCCCCATGATTTGGCATGAAATGTCGAACTTCTCCCCGGATTGTGTCCTGATGGTGCTGGCCGATGCCGCCTATGACGAGGCAGATTATATTCGCCAATACGCTGATTTTTTGCGCCACATCCAATCCAAATCCCAATGATCCCCTTCCTCCCCCTCCAGCAGCTTAATGCCCGCCACGCCGGCGAACTCGCCGACGCCGCGCGTCGTGTGATTGACTCAGGTTGGTATATCCTTGGTCGTGAGGTTAAGGCATTTGAAGAGGAATTCGCCGCATGGAATAACAGCCATCATTGCGTTGGTGTGGCCAATGGTCTGGATGCTCTCACTTTGGTGCTGCGTGCTTGGAAAGAAGCCGGACAATGGTCAGATGGCGATGAAGTGATCGTCCCCGCCAACACCTACATCGCATCCATCTTGGCAATCACCGAAAACCGCCTCAAACCCGTGCTGGTGGAACCGGATGCCTGGTTCAACCTCGACCCTGCAAGACTGGATGACGCCGTCACTGCGCGCACCCGCACCGTATTGGCCGTCCACCTTTACGGCCAAGTGGCCGACATGAACCCCATCGTCGCCTTCTGCCGGAAGAATGGCCTAAAACTGCTGGAGGATTGCGCCCAAGCCCACGGCGCCAGCCTAAACGGGCGCAAATGCGGGACTTTTGGCGATGCCGCAGGCTTCAGCTTCTATCCTGGGAAAAACCTAGGGGCCTTGGGCGATGGGGGCGCCATTACCACCGATGACCCAAAACTTGCGGAAATCCTGCGCGCCCTGCGCAATTACGGTTCGCACCAAAAATACCACAATGACATTCAAGGACCCAACAGCCGGCTGGATGAACTCCAAGCCGCCTTGTTGCGAGTGAAATTACCGCATCTGGACGCGGACAACGCAGCCCGCCGGCAGGTGGCCCAGGCCTATCAGGCAGGCATCCGCCACCCCCTGATCACCCTCCCCGCGGTGCGCGCGGAAGCCACCTCGCATGTGCATCATCTGTTCGTGATCCGCACGCCCAGGCGCGACGCGCTGCAAGAGCACCTAGATGCGCAGGGCGTGCAAACAATGGTCCACTATCCCATTCCACCGCACCGCCAGGCGTGCTACGCCAACCTGCTGGGCAGCCTGACGTTTCCAGAAACCGAGGCCACCCACCGCGAAGCTTTATCCCTGCCAGTTTGGCCGGGAATGACCCAAGCGCAAATCCAAACTGTGATCAAGGCCGTCAATAACTGGCAAATGGACTTGACCTTGCCCCCGTGCGCCTAGAATACGCCCATCATTACATGGAACACTTCTGCACCCTTTTTGACCAAAATTTTTTGCTGCAGGGCTTGGCCTTGCACGCATCCCTACGCCGCCATGGTGGGGATTGCACATTGTGGGTGTTGTGCATGGACGATGAAACCCATGTCGTTTTGAAAAAATTGAATCTGCCCGGGCTAACCCCCATCCGATTGGCAGAAGTCGAAGATGCCGATGTCCTTAAAATCAAGCCCACACGCACCCGTGGTGAATACTGCTGGACCCTGACCCCACATCTGTGTTGGTGGCTGCTGAAAAATAAGTCCGAAATTAATCGCATCACCTATCTTGACGCAGATTTATTCTTTTTGGGTTCTCCTACCCCTCTGTTCCAAGAAATGGAGCAAGCAAACAAAGGCGCGCTCATCACGCCGCATGACCATGCGCATGATAACGCCTTACAAGTGGATAGTTTGCGTGGTAAATACTGTGTGCAGTTCATGCCATTTACGCGAGAGAAAGCTGTACTCGAAGTCTTAACTTGGTGGCGTGAAAAATGCCTAGAATGGTGCCACGACCGCGCGGAGTCAGGGCGGTTTGGCGACCAAAAATACCTGGACCAATGGACGACGCTATTTCCAAAAGCCGTGCATGTCTTACAAGATGCCGCCCTATGCCGAGCTCCATGGAATTTAATGGGCGAATTGGGCGACCACAATCTCACACGCACTGTGTTCTACCATTTTCATGGATTGGGTTTCACAGGCCGAGAATTGCGCCTTTGGAAGGACTACGCTTTGCCAGAGAATAAAGTGGATGCCGTCTACCCCGCATACCTAGACGCACTCGAAGACGCATACAACGCTCTTGCTACGGCAAGGATTGCATGGGATGCACCCAATCAATTTTCCCCAACCCAAACCACTCTTGAAATTGGCCCTCTACAGCCAGGCGTTTCCCCTCCTATCCGTGACTTACGGACTTCTTGGCCCATGGAAAGGGAACTCTGTTGGTCTGATGCCAAACGAAACGCCATTCAAATCCAACGCGCCGAAGAAACCACGCGTACCGAAGCGAGAATTCGAAAATTGGAAACGAATCTTCTGAAAGAAAATACTGAACTTTTTGCGCTTAAGCGTTGGATTTGGACGCGAATTGGAATGAAGTTGATGCCTCAGCCCCAACCCTTCAAAAAATAATTCATGAGAACTCGCATCCTAAATGCTATCAAACGGAGAATTATCCCCGCCCCGCCGCCCCAATCCCCTCCTAGGGATATCTTGGACTGGTCTGGCAACTACACCTCTTGGCAAGATGCGCAAGAACAATGCACTGGATATGACGCAGACATTATCTTGCAACGCTGCATTGCCGGATATCAGGAAGTCAAAGCTGGGCGCGCAGCCTTTGAGCGAGACTCCGTCACGTTTAAAAATCCAGAGTATGACTGGCCATTACTTGCCATTATTCAATCCATCGCCTTAAAAAACCACGGAAAAATTAGAATTTGTGACTGGGGCGGCTCTCTTGGCAGCGCTTATTTTCAACATAAAAAGTATCTTGATCATTGTGATGATTTAACTTGGACGGTGGTTGAACAACCCACTTTTGTCAATTATGGGAAAAAAGAAATCGCCGACGCGCGCATCCTTTTTCATTCTGACTTTCATGCTGCCACGCAGGCCATGGGCGGCTGCGACCTCTTAATGTTCCGGAGCGTATTGCCTTACTTATCTGCCCCCCATGAATTTCTAGAAGAAGTTACAACTTGGGATGCCCGCAATATCCTTATCCAATGCACCACTTTTACGCCAAATGGGCATGAAGATCGGCTGACCGTCCAACAAGTACCCGAATACATTTATCCAGCATCCTATCCTTGTTGGTTTTTTGACAAGGACCGCTTCCTCGCGCATTTTAAAAAAACACATACCACAGTAGCTGAATGGACAAATCAAGTAGGCGGAATCAATATTCCATCTCGACGCCTTGAATTTCATTTTTCAAAAAAATAACACCCTCCTGCAAACAACCATGCTTCCCCACTTTGTCATCATTGGCGCCCAAAAATCCGCTTCTTCTTTTTTGCATGATTGCCTTGGCGATCACCCAGACATCTTCCTTCCTGATGGCGAAGTGCCTTTTTTTGAGTCTCCAGATTATGAAAAAAGCTCACTTCAAACATTTGAAGAACTCTTTAAGGGACGAGTAGAAAAATGCATCGGAATCAGGCGCCCCAGCTACATCGGCAAACCAGAAGTTCCGGCACGCATCCTCAATCACCTGCCGGATGCAAAATTGATCGCAGTCCTTAGAAACCCTGTTGATCGAGCGATTGCTGCATATTTTCACAATATCAATTACGGATTTATCCCGCCAAAGAACATTGAGCGAGGCATGCGAGAATTGATCTCAAATCCTTCTTTTGCAAAAAAATACCAACGCTCTCCTGAGATCATTGAATTTGGCTACTACTACAAGTATCTCAAAGCGTATACCTCCTATATTGAAAATGGCCAACTGCTCGTCTTATTGCATGACGACGTCCAAGCAACCCCCAAGAAATGTATCCAACAAGCCTATTCTTTTCTAGGCGTCA
>CAZVNU010000077.1:5603-8995 GCA_964628335.1 uncultured Phycisphaeraceae bacterium | reverse complement strand
CGCGCGATGTGGAGAACAAAAAGCGCATCGGCTACCTGCCCGAAGAGTCCTACCTGTACAAGTATTTGACCCCGCGCGAGACGCTGGATTTTTACGGCAAGCTGTTCGGCCTGTCGCCGGCCAACCGCCGGGTGCGTACCGACATGCTGCTGGAGATGGTGGGGCTGACCCACGCCGCCGACCGGGCGGTGGGCGAATTCTCCAAGGGCATGCAGCGCAAGGTGGGGTTGGCGCAGGCGCTGATCAACGACCCTGAATTCCTGATTTTGGATGAGCCCACCTCCGGCATGGATCCCATCGCCATCCACGAAACCAAGCAGGTGATCCAGCAGTTGAAACAGCATGGCAAAACCGTGCTGCTGTGCTCGCACCAGATGTCCGAGGTCGAGGATGTGTGCGACCGGGTGGTCATCATGTACGGCGGCAAAATCCAGATGGAAGGCTCCATCGGCGATTTGCTCACGGTGCGCGGTGAAACCACGGTGTCGCTGCCGGCGCTGGATGCCGGGCAGGAGGCGACGGTGCGGGCGGCCCTGGCCCAAAGCGGCCTGACCCCAAGCGCCGTGACCCATCCGCGCCGCAGCTTGGAGAAACTGTTTTTTGAAGTCGTCACCTCGGCTCGGGTCGGCGGCATGGATTCCGCCGGAGCGGCGGCGGGCGGCAACTTTGCCGGATTCTTGGGTGGTAACGGCACCCAAGTGCATGCCGGGCGCGCCAGCAGCCAGCAAGCCCAAGCCGGGTCCGCACCGATGGCCAAAGCCGCCGAGCAGGCCAAGGTGTTGGCGCAGTTGCAAGAAGTGGCGGCGCCAGTGCCAGTGGAGACAACGCCTGCCCCAACCGTGGCCCCAACCGTGGCCCCAAGCCAGGCTGGACAAGCCCGCGCGCCGGTGGCCGCCGCCGCAGACGATGCGCTGGCCGATTTGCTCGGCGAGAAAAAGCCGGTTGCCGCGCCCGCCAAAGCGGCGCCAGGGTCACCCGCCAAACCGGTGCCGCCGGCCGGCGGCGATGTTTCGGTGCTTGAGGATCTTTTAGGATGAGCATGACTTTACTTTCCTTCAGCAAGCGGTATGCCTTGCCACTGGGTGTGGTCGCCGTGTGCGCCGCAGTGGCTTTGGCGGCTTTTGCCCTGGGCGCCAAGTCGCTGGCGGTGTCGGTGGCGGCATTGGCCGGGTTGTTTGTGTTGTGCGACGGGGGCGTGCGCGCCGTGCGCCTGTTGGTGCGGCCGGGGTTGCCGATTTTTGGCATGGCCGGCGCCATGCTGGATGAGGCCATTCACCGCCATCTGGTGCGCTGGGTGACCGGGGCGGTGTGTTTGGTGCTGGTGGCATTGGCATTCGGCGCCAACATGGATGAACGGCTGGATTACGCCGAGCGTTTTTTCATCGAGTGGGGCCAATTGGCGGTGGAAAGCTCCCTTGGCGTGCTGACCCTGGTGCTGGCGGCCCGCAGCGTGTCGTTTGAATATGTGGGCAAACAGATTCACACCAATTTCGCCAAGCCGGTGAGCCGCCTGGGTTATTTGGGCGGCAAATGGCTGGGATTGATGCTGATGAACGGGGTGCTGCTGGGTGTGCTTGGCCTGGGCATCGCCGTGTTCACAGGGGTGATCGAATCCCGCTACCTCGCCGAATCCACCCAGCCCGACAAGACCAAGGCCGTTGAAATCGAAGCCACCCACCGCACGGTGCTGGCCGCTCGTTTCCAAACCACGCCGGCGATGGAAAACCCCGAGGCGCTCACCGCTTATTTTTACGAACGGCTGGCCACCATGGTCCGCACCGGCGCCTTGGAAGCCCAGGCTTCGGTGGAAAAAGCCCTGGAGGCGGTCAAGGTCGGCGGCCAGTGGCCGGCGCCGGAAAGCTTCAAAACCTTGCTCACGCGCGGTGAATACGCCAACTGCATGGAGTTGGCCACCGGCAAGTGGTACACCCTGGGTGCGCTGGAAGACGCGGGTTCATCCACCGAGCCGTCGCAGGTGTATGTGTTTTCAAATTTGTCGGCGCCCCTGGCCCGGGCCCAAGCCGCCCGCCGCCGGGTGGAGGAGCGGTTGCAGGCGATGGGCTTGTCCCCCGAGGAGGCCCGCACCTTTTTGCATGCGGTGCTGCTCAGGCAAAGCCCGATGCTGCCGGACCGGGTCAAAGCCTGGTATGTCGAAAAACATCCGGCCCATCAAGCCGAATTCGCCGCCATGACCACCGCCCTGCAGGCCGAGCGCTTGCAGCTGACCCTCAAGCCCAATGCCGGCGGCGCCCTGCCGCGCGGGAATTTCGCCGAGCTGCGCGTGGAAGCCGGCGGCATGCCGTTGCTGCCGCTGCAGGCGCAGGAACGCCAGATCTTGACCAAGAACGGATTGAGTTTGATGCAGATCGCGCTGGGGCACCGGCTGTTGCTGGTGGATCAGTCGAATTCGCTGGAGGTTCCCGCCGATCGGATCGATGCCCAAGGGCAACTCAAGGTCCGCCTGACCAAGGTGCTGGTCAATGGTTCCTGGCCGCAGCCCACCCTGTCGTTCGACACCAAGGGGGGCATCAAACTCTACGGGGCCGCCGGCTCGTTCGGCCCCAACTTGGCGGCGGCTTTCACGCTGGTATGGATCAAGCTGGGCTTCCTCGCCATGCTGGGTTTGGTGTGCGGGGCGCTGCTCTCCTTCCCGGTGGCGTGCCTGACCGCCGTGGCCATTTATGCCTTCGCGTCGTACACCGGCGGCTTGCAGGAATCTTTTGAGGATTTTGTCACCTTGGGGCGCGTGCCTTCCGAAGGCTTGGACTATTACTTGATGTGGTTCAAAAAAATAACCCGCCATGGCATGCAGTACGCGCTTAAAGCGGCCCCGGATTTCGGCGCCTACGACGGCCGCCGCCTGATGGTGGACGGAGTGGTGGTGCCGTGGGCGCTGGTGGCCCAGTGCGCGCTGGTTCTGGGCCTGGTGTGGACCGGCGCCCTCACGCTGGCGGGGTGGTTCTTTTTCTCAAGGCGCGAAATCGCGCGGGTGATCGTTTGACATGTCCGACCGTTTGACCCAATCCGTCGCCCTGGCCCTGGCCGCCGCCTCCTTCACCGGCGCGGCCCTGCTGTTGCCCGGCCTTGACCGGCAGCGGCGCGCCTGCAAAATGGTCTACGAGCCCACCGGCGCGGGGGACAAGGACGCAACCTACCGTTTGATTGAAAACATGGGGGCGCTGCGCGGGGTGGCGGTCAATGTGCTGTGGAACCGCCTCAATGAATTGAAGAATGAGGGCCGTTTTTACGAGGCCGACACCCTGGGCCGGCGCATCGCCGAATTGCAGCCGCGCCTGCCGGAAGTGTGGCGCTATCTGGCCTACAACACGCTCACCCGCAAGGTGCAGCGCATCGACCCGTGCCTCTACTTGCGGCACGCGGTCGAACCGCCG
>CAZVNU010000077.1:0-5593 GCA_964628335.1 uncultured Phycisphaeraceae bacterium | reverse complement strand
ATGGCCTACAACATTTCGGTCAAATGCCAGACCCAGGAAGAGCGCTGGTCCTGGGTTGAAAAGGGCCTGCGCCTGCTCAAGGAAGAAGGCATCCCCAACAATCCGGAAGCCCAGGGGCTGTACCGGGAATTGGCATGGACCTATCAGCACAAAATCGCCGGTGAAACGGATGACATGAACCGCTTTTACAAAAAACGCCTGGCCGGCCACTGGCACATGCTGCTGGGGGCTCCGCCGTTGGGCCGCGTGCCCAAGGCCGGCAGCCCCGGCCAGACCGAGGACATGGCCGTGGCGGGGATGCGCGAAGTGGCCGATGCCGCCCGCACCCATTACACACTGAAAAACGGCGCGCGGGCCGCAGCCCTGCCGCCGGCCACCGGCGAAGCGTTCTTGGCGCAGCACCCGGATTGCCTTTATGCCTTGGAACGCATCAATGCGGGCTATCAGGCGGCAGGGATCAAAGACCCCGGACTGTCGGCGCCGTTGGCGCTGGCGGTGGGGCGCGCGCTGGCATTTTGGGAGTACGCCGAATTCGCCGCGCAGGCGAATCTGCCCGGCTTGGCCAAGACCTTGGAAACCAAGCTGGGGGCCGACGGCATGGCGGTGATGATCGCCATGCGCCAGGATGCCCGCGCGCAGCAGGCCCTGCTGCAAATGCTGCCACTGCTCAAGGCCATGGCGCTGATCGAACACGAGCGCATGGACCCCATCCTGATGCTTGAGGCGATGGAAAAATTCGGCCCGCTGGATTGGCGCCATGCGCAATCCCATGCGCTGTTTTGGGCGTATGTGAGCGCCAAGAAGGCCGCCCAAAACAATCCGCTGGGGGTGGTGGAAAGCAAGGATGATGAGAACAACAAAATCAACACCGACCGCATCACGCTGGCCGGGGCCCAGGGGCTGATGGATTCGGGCTTGATCTTTTATGACCCGGTGGAGGATGTTTTTTCCGACCAGCCGGATTGCCGGTTCATCGCCTCTTATGCCGAGGTTCAGCGTTTCATGCGCCAGCGGGCCGAAGCCCGCGACTATGCCATGGCCGATTCCATCGTCGGATCTTTGGATCGCAGTGAGGAAAACTTCTTCCATCGCGCGATTCAAATTTCATTCCTGTACGGCGAGGAGGCCGCCGCGCAAGGCTACTACCGAGAGGTCAAAGAGAAGTTCCCGGACAGCCCGGTTTACGCCCAGTATTACCATTTGAGCCTGCCGGATTTCGTGGTGGTCACCATCCGCCAGGACGCCTTGCGGGTGGTGCAGGAGGGGGCCATGTTCGGCCTGTTCAACCGCGGGTTGGAAGCCATGCTGCTGGACAAAAACCCCGGCCGTGCACAGGCCTTGTTCAAGATGGCGTCCGCCACCCGCGACGGTATTGAAAAAGATCGCGAGATTGCCGCCAAAGCGGCGGATGGCAGCGCCGAAGCCCGCAAGCCGGTGCCCTCATTTGAGCAAATGGCCGAACAGGCCATGCGTCGGTTCGTCATCGAGCCGACGCATACATTGCGTCAGCGGGCGGTGGCCTACCAGGCCTTGCCCACCGAGGCCCGCTTGGTCTTGTTCGATGAAATCGAGCGGGTGGTTTATCCGCAGGTTTCGCGCAGCGGCCTTGGCATCGATCCCAAGATTTATTTCCCGCCGCCGCCGGGTTTGGCTGAATTTCGGGCCAAGCGCAGCGAGCAGACGCCAAGCGGGGGCGTGTTGGCGCCGGATCGCCAATAAAATCCCCATTTTCACCGCCTTTGCCTGTAATAAACGGGGCGTGGGCGGCGTCCGTTGGTTGGCCGCGAAGCGCTTGCCTTGGCGTGGAATCCGCGTACACTGCCGCTCTTGACCATCTCCCCTGATTTGCTTTTTACCCCTTTCCCTCAAGGAATTCTCATGGAACTCTCCCGTCGTGATGTCGTTAAAGGTGCTGGCGCTTTGGCTGCCATGGCTGCCGTCTCCAACATGCAGGTCGTTTCCGGCAATGCATTTGCCCAGGGCACGCCCGACAAGCCACTGCGCATCGGCATCATCGGTTGCGGCGGTCGCGGCACCGGTGCGGTGAGCGATGCGCTGTCGTCCTCTGAAAACGTGGTGTTGACCGTGATGGGCGACATCGATGCCGCCCCGCTTGAAAGTTCCTACAACAGCCTCAAGGGCCACTGGGAAGCCAAAGGCAAGTTTGCCGTCAAAAACGAGAACAAATTCGTCGGCTACGATGCCATCGACAAGGTGTGTTCGCATCCCGAGGTGGATTTGGTCATCCAGACCACCCCCCCGGGCCTGCGCTACCTGACCCTGCGCAAGGCCATTGAGAGCGGCAAGCACTCCTTCGTCGAAAAACCCGTGTGCGTGGATGCCTTCACCTACAACCATGTGCTGGAGTCCGGCAAAATGGCCGCCGAGAAGAAACTCGGCGTGGTCTGCGGCCTGCAATACCGCCGCGAAAATTCCTACAAGGCCATGATTGAGAAGATCTGGGAGGGCGCCATCGGCGAAGTGGTCGGCGCGCAGTCCTACTACCAGGCCGGCATCCCTTGGGTCACCAAAGACTACGGCCTCAAAGATGGCTGGACCCAGGAAGACATGGATTACCAGCTGCGCAACTGGCTGGGCTTCACCTGGCTCTCGGGCGACTGCATCGCCGAGCAGGATGTGCACTCGCTCGACATCATCCTGTGGGCGCTCAAAGGCCCGCCATCCGAGGCTTACGCCAATGGCGGACGCCAGGAGCCGCTGCGCTCGGGCGTGGGCGATGTGTTCGACACCTTCTCGGTGGACTACAAATTCAAGAACCTGCAGGGCAACGACATCCAGGTGGCTTTCTATGGACGCCAGATCAATGCGGTGGACAACAAGGTCTTCGTGCGCATCGTGGGCACCAAGGGCTACGCCATCGCCTTCCCCAATCCGGGCAACACCAAGGTGCTGATCTTCGAGCATGGGAACCCCCAGCCGGTGTGGCGTTACAGCGGCGCGATGAACCCGCCCTACCAGACCGAGCATGCCGAAAGCATCGCCGCCATCCGTGCCGGCAAGCCGCTCAACGACACCCAGTGGGTGGCCGATTCGTCCTTCGCCGCCGTCATCGGCCGCGAGTCGGCGTACAGCGGCAAGATCCTGAACTGGGACAAACTGGTCGCCTCCGACTTCCGCGTGGGCACCGACGACCTCAAGCCGGGCAAAGCCGACCTGGCGGTCAAGGGCGTGCGCGTGCCGGGCCAATACAAGGTGGCGGGCTACAAATAAAGAGGCGCGCCAAGCACCCGCTTGGCACACCACGAGTTTTATTGAAAAAAGCACGCGTGCCGATGACTCGGCGCGCGTGCTTTTTTTATTTGTGGTTTTTAAGCGCTTCTGTTTTCAGGCATGGCGGATTGCCGCCGCGGTTCACTTCGCCGGTTTGCCGTCGGCGCTGAGTGCATCCACCTGTTTGACGCGGATGATGCGCACCTTGAGGTTGGGGTCCATCTCGATGTCGCCTTGGATGCCCACCAGCTTGTTGAGCATGGCGCCGTCCACCGCTTCCGGCAGCACATAGGCCACCAGTGCGTCGGTGGTCGGATCGGCCAGCCGGTAGAGCTTGGGCAGATTGGTGCCGTTGTAAATGGTCGAGACCTTGAGTTGGCCCACGGCGTCGTAGCCAATTTGCGGGGCCGTCACCGGCGGCTTGCCGGCTTCGATGCCGGCCTGTTCGGCGGCGGCGACCTTTTCCAGATTCTCCGAGATGGTCAGGTCGCGCGTGAGTTGGGCCACGCGGCCGGCGGCCAGTTGGCCGTCAATGGCGTTGAAGTCCTGACGCTTGGCCAAAGCCTGGTATTCGGTCAGCAGCAGCTTGAGTCTGGCCGAGGGCACCGGCGCTTCTTTGGCGGCGGCGTAGGTCTCGTTGCGCCGGCCTTCGGCCGCGCGCAGTGCCGGGTCGGTGGCGGGAGTGTCGATGCCGTCGTCCACTTTTTCAGGCTTCTTGGGCGCAATTTCCGGGGCCTTTTCCGGGGCCTTGTCCGGCGTGGCGGTGGCGATCTTGGGGTCTTTGGCCGGGGCTTTGGCTTCGGGCTTGCTTTCGGCGGCGATCTTGAAGCCGGGTTCGGCTTCCGGCGGGCCGTCCGCAAGGTCTTTGTCGGTGGCTTTGCGCACTTGAATGGCCGGCACGAACACGGTGGTTTTGGCGGGGGCTTCCACGCGGTAGTAATCGCCGACCACGCCCAGGATTTCCAGGCTTTCGCCCTTGGCCAGTTTGCGCATCAGGCGGAAGGATTTGTCCGGCGTCATTTCAAGGCCGGCGGCGAAACATTCGGTGTCGTCCGCATTGACGGTGGCGATGGCGCCCTTGGCATCGGCCTGCACTTTGTCTTTGGCGACAAAGGCGGCGCAGCAGCCCGGCGGCAGGATTTCAAGGTAGCCGGGGTGCGAGTCGTCCACCACTTCAAGCACTGAACCCAGGCTCATGTGGCCGACGGCGTAGTAGGCCTTGCTGGCGCCCGAGAGGATTTCGGCGTCTTGGGCGATGACCACCACTTTGAAGGCTTCTTTGGCCGGTGCCGCAGGCGCTGCCGGGGCGACCGGGGTGGCGGGCGCGGGCGCGGCCCAAGCGGGCAGGGACAAAACGGCGAGCAACACGGCGGGGGGGAAGTAGGCGATGCGCATGGGTATTTCCACGGAAAGAAGGGAAGCGCGGATGATAGCGCACCGGGTGGGGGTTCATCCGTTAGCGCAGATTTCGGCGTCTAAAACTTGACTAAGTCTACTTTCGCCCCTAAACTCAAGCCATGGAAGCCACCATCCACGAAGCCAAAACCCATTTGTCCCGCCTTCTGCACCAAGTGGAGGAGGGAGAAGAGGTGGTCATTTGCAACGGCCGGCGCCCGGTGGCGCGGTTGGTGCCGTTTCACGCGGGGCGTAAGTCCACCGCCGCCCGCCCGCGCGTGGGCGAAATGGTTTCCGAGCCGGTCAAATTGGGGGCGGGGGCATTGGACCCCATGCCCACCGATGAACTTGCGGGCTGGGGGCTTTGACCATGGCTGCCTCCGCCATTTTGCTCGATGGTTGCGCCTTGATTTGGGTGGCGACCGATCCGGGGCGCCTCACGCCTGTTGCGCAAAAAGCGCTTGATGGCGCTACGGTTTGGCATGTGTCCGAGGCGACGGTATTGGAATTGACGCTCAAGCATGCCAAAGGCAAATTGCATTTGCCCAGTCCGCCCAGGGTGTGGTTTCAAGAAGTATTTGCACGCTGGAAAATCAAATCCATTCCACTGTCGCGGGAAGTCATTTTTCGTTCCGGCGAATTGCCTTTTCACCATGAGGACCCATTTGACCGCCTGATCATCGCTTCTGCCATGGAACATGCGCTGCCGATTGCGACGGCGGACCGGATTTTTGAGGAATATCCGGTGAAGGTGGTTTGGTGAGGGGGCGGTGGACGGCGCGAAACAGGGGGTTGGGGAGGGTGGCCGGGCGAAGTGAGGCCAGAGTGAGGATGAGCGGCCGTGGGCCGCGAAGCGGGCCTTGTTCCTGGCCAGGGGTGAAACCCCTGGAATGGGGAAAGCAGATTTCCACCCCGAAGTGGGTGGCGAATGGATTGTCGTTCAAGCATCCTCCACCCCCCCAGGGCT
>CAZVNU010000076.1:0-9216 GCA_964628335.1 uncultured Phycisphaeraceae bacterium | reverse complement strand
CGGGCATTGTGCCGGAATTACCCCTTGGACCCACTGAAATCCCGGAAGAGCCCAAGAAGGGAGGTTTTCCGTCATTCCCAACGAACCCAGGGATTGCCGGGAAAAGGCGAATGCGTGGGCCAGGGCTCAGGATATTCAGATCGTGATGGAGGCCACCGGCGGCTACGAGCGCACTCTGATGGAGGCACTGCATGCGGCCGGCGTGCCAGTCAGCGTGGTGCAGCCGCTGCGCGTGCGGCGGTTCGCCGAAGCCGAAGGCAAGCACGCCAAGAACGACCGCGTGGACGCCGCCGTTCTGGCCCGCTTCGGCCAAGCCATGAAGCCGGCACCCACGCCGAAGCCGGAGGCCATCCGGGAGAAGTTGCGCGAGTACCTGGAACTGCATGTCCAGTTGGACGAAAACCTCACCCGGACGAGGAACCAACTGGATTCGACCCATGACAGGGAGGTGCGCAAGATCGTCGAGTCCAGTCTGAAGCACCTTGAAAAACAGATGAAAAAAGTGAATCAACAGATCGAAAAGGTGCGCATGGAAGATACCGATCTCAAGCGATACTCCGGCGTGCTGGAAGCCGTCGGCGGCGTCGGGAAAATCACTTCCGCCACGCTGCTGTCCATGCTCCCGGAACTGGGCCATGTGAACCGCCAACAAATCACCGCCCTGGTGGGGCTCGCCCCCTATGACCATGAATCCGGCCAGTGGAAAGGCAAACGCACCATCTTCGGCGGGCGCAGCGCCGTGCGGCGCGTGATGTACATGGCGGCCATGGTCGGCGGGGCGCGCGGCTTCGACCCTGTTCTGGCCAGGACCTACAAATCAATGATCGCCTGCGGGAGGCCCGCCAAAGTGGCAATCATCGCCTGCGCCAGGAAACTGCTGGTCTACTTGAACGGGTTGATGCGGAAAGCCCTGATCGAGGCTGGAAAACTTGCGCCGGGAAACCCGGCGTCGCCCGCCCTGCCAGCGGTCGTATGATGGAGGCACCG
The DNA here is from genome assembly GCA_964628335.1 of uncultured Phycisphaeraceae bacterium. Taxonomy (GTDB): domain Bacteria; phylum Planctomycetota; class Phycisphaerae; order Phycisphaerales; family Phycisphaeraceae; genus CANIYR01. The sequence continues at coordinate 8,229 of CAZVNU010000076.1, read as the reverse complement.
GGCGGGAGGATAGGGCAACGCGGGAGCGCGACCCGAGCGCCGCACCGGTGCCGTGTACGGCGGGGAGAAGATGCTGATGAGCCTTCTCCCCAGTCTTGAAGCCCTCCCCGCCGGGACGGCCCAAAGCGGAAAACTCCGGGGGTTTGGGGGCAGGGCCCCCAAGCAAACTCAGCCTGCCGCCTTGGCTGTGTCGGTTTTCTTCGGCGCAATACTCTGTCGGTCTTCAGGCCTAAAAATTTGCTCTTGACTTACAGTCGCTGTCCCTAAAATTAATTCATTTGATTTAAATGATTAAGGATAGGGACAGAGTATGTTGGGAGGGCAGAAAAACGGCAACAGGGGTTGTTTTTGCAAGGGACGGGGCTAGGATGCCCGCCATGACTGAAGCAAGCACCTCTGAGGCAACTTCCCCAGACGACGACAGCTCATGGCGCGCCGCGCTTAGGCGGTATTTTTTGAATGGGGTGGTTTGGACGGTATTGGCGGTGCCGGTGGTGTTTGGGTTGGCGGTGATGGGAGTGCCCCTGTGGTCGTGGGTTATTGGCAATGATTGGAAAAATGAACAAAAAATTGAAGCCACCACCGTGGGGATGGGGACGGCTATTACATTGAGCTTGATGCTGTTGCTTTTTTGCTGTGGTTTTGTGCCGGGTTGGCGCATCATGCAACGCAGCGGCAAGGGCATAGGCATGGCGTTGATGGCGGGGGCGGCGGGCTTGGTGGTTTACAGTGTGATGTCTGTGATCTATCTGGCGGCAGCCTTGGGTCTGACTTGGTTTCTTCTTTACAAAATGTGAGCAAGATGAAAAAGCGCACCAAAATCATGCTGTGGGGGCTGGCATTTTTCGGCCCGGTGTGGTGGCTTGCGCCCATTGGGTTGCGCAGCGGGCGCGTGACGGTCTCGGAGTCGACTACCCGCATCACTTCACCACTTAAAGCGGACGGCATGCCGGACTATGCGGCATACCTCAATGCCAAATACGGTGAGGGCGTGACCGTGGAAAACAACGCGGCTGCGCTGTTGGTGGATGTCTGGGACGGCACTCTGGAAACCCATTATTTTGAGAAAAAAGAGGGGCCTTCTGAATCTCTGGACGATGCGCGGCGGCGGTGGTCAGAATTGCGCCAGCGGCTGGGTGCGGGCGCTCGGCCGGCTGGTTTGCCGACATTCACTGATTTTGGAACATGGATACAAAGGCGAGAAATCAAGGATATTCAAGAGGAGCGCCTGCGAACAGCGCAAGATCGGATGCAGGCGGCATATGAAACGGAATTTAATGAATGCGGCAGAATGCCGTGGACAGCCAAGCAGCATCCGGATGCCGCCGTATGGATGGCGGAACAAAAGCCATTGCTCGAAATTATGCGCCAAGCATCCGTGCGCCCCTATTTTTTTGTACCCCAAAAAATGGGCGCGCCCTTGGGGCAATACGACATCATGTGGCTCGGAGGGAACAAGCGTGCGGCTGGTTTATTTTCCTGGCATGCCATGCAATGTGCCGGCGAGGGCCGGTTTGAGGAAGCGTTGGACAGTGTTCAAGTGATTTACCGCTTGGGGAGCTTGCAAGCCAAGGGTGGCATGCGCTTGATAGACATCCTGGTGGCGCAAAGCATCCAGGGGATGGCGGATCAAACATTGGTGGATCTTGCACAGGCCGTGCCCAAAGATCATCCGGCGTGGGAAAAGCTGGGGCAAATGGCCGCTGAGCCAGACATGGATTTTTATTCAGTGTGCCAGCAACGCATGGATCAAGCGGAGCGCTGGTCTGCACTGGAGATGGTGCTGCAATTGCCGGCGAACAAAAACATGGACGCCTTCAATGCGCCAATGGCAGTGCAGCCTCTGAGCATGTTTGCGGACATGGATGTGGCGTTGGCACGGCTGAATGATTATTTCGATCGGCTGGCGGTAGACCAATGGAGTGAGGCGGATGTCAAACAATTGCGCCATTCAGTCATCAGGGATTTTTACTGCATCCCTTTGGTTCCACCTGGATTTCGCAATCGCTATGCGGGGCGTGCCATCGCTGATTTTTTGGCGGGAACGGTTATGCCAACCGGGCATGCCTATGCCAACATCAACAAAATCCACATCTCCCATCTCCACCTCCCCCTCGCCCTCACCCTCTCCAAATACCGTCAGGACCACCACCGCTATCCCGCTACCTTGGCAGACTTGGTGCCCAAGTACATCCCAAGCCTCCCCGAAGCCAAGCACGATTTCGGCTCTGTGGCGTACCGCACGGCGGGGCAGGGCAAAGCCTTTACCATCGGCTATGTGAAGCCGGATGACCTGGAGCGCTATGAAAAAACCGGCCATGGCCTGCGCGAGTTTTTCACTTCGCCCGGATATGAAGCCTTGCAAGAGGCTGACGAAAAAGCCGAAGAACAAGCCGAAGAAAATGCCAAGGCCAACGGGGAGTAATTGCCTCTATTGCCTTCCCGCCGCCTCCCCATGGAATCCAATCCGTGACTTGCGCTCTTCCTTCACCGGCATCAGCAGCGGTTCCAATTGCGCCCACAAAGCCCGCAGGGCATCGTCATGGGCGAACAAGGTTTTGTCGATTTCCGCCAGTCGTTTGAGCACCGAATCATTGGCCGCAATCTGTTCGCGCATTTGGATGAAGGCGCGCACCACATAGACGCTCATGGTGACGGCTTCCGGGCTGCTTAAAACCGTGGCGGCCATGATGGCGCCGTGCTCGGTGAAGGCGCGAGGGATAAACCGACGTCCGCCATGTGGGGCAGCCACAATTTGTGACCGCTCATCTTCAACAGAATCAATGGGTTTCAAACTTGAGGTCACAATTTGTGACCTCAAGTTGAGCCATTCTTGGCTGGTCAATTGAAACATAAAGTCTTCAGGAAATCGCTCGGTATGACGCTTGATGGCTTGATTGAAGACCTTGGTCGGCACCCCATACAACTCGGCCAAATCCGAATCCAGAATCACCTTCTGGTTGCGCAGGTTGAAAATCAGGGCGTCGATTGGGCGGGCGGAGGTTTTCATGTTCGTGTAATGATAGGAATAAAACCAATCATTTGCCAAACAAATTTTAGGGACAGAGTATGCATGGGGCGGAAAACAGGCGCTGGAGGCGTTTTGAGCCCCGTCAATGCAATCCGGATTTTTGGCAATTTGCGGACCTTAAGCCTCGGTCGTCTTCCCCAGCCACTCCTCCAACGCCGCCATCTGCGCGATGCTCAAAGTCTCCGGCCTGGCCATCGGGTCAATGCCCGGCGGCAGGCTGGTGGCGCGTCCCAAAATGGTGCCGAGTTGTTTGCGCCGCGTGGCGAACAGCCGGTGCACCAGGTCGGCAAAGCGGTGGGGGTCGTTGCACAGCGGGGTGGGGCGCCGGTGCATGGCGGCCACGGCCGAGGCGATGGTGGGCGGCGGGTAGAAGCAGCCGGGGGCCAGCACCGAGACGCGTTTGGTCTCGAACAGGGCTTGGATGATGATGCCCAGCGGCCCATATTCCTTGCCGCCGGGCGGGGCCGCCAAACGGTCGGCCACTTCCTTTTGCACCATCACGATGGCGGCCTGCATGCCGGCATGGTCGAGGGCCAGGTTGGCGATCAAGGGCGAGGCCACATGGTAGGGCAGGTTGGCCACCATTTTGAAGGGGCGGGCGCCCAGCGCTTCCAGGATTTTGGGGTTCAGGGCATGCTTGCCGTCGAGCGCGTCGCCGATGATCAGGGTGAAGCGGGGCCCGCGCTCGGGATGGTCGCCGCAGCGGGCCTTGAGGATTTGCTCCATGTCGGGATCGATTTCACAGGCGATGACCTCCGCGCCGGCATCAAGCAGGCGCTCGGTCAGGGCGCCGGTGCCGGGGCCGACCTCCAGCACCAGGTCGCCGGGCACCAGTTTGGCCGCATCCAAAATGCGGTCCATGTGGTTGCCGTCGTGCAGAAAATTCTGCCCGTGCTTTTTCTTGGGGTGCAGGCCGTGGGCGGCCAGCAGGGATTTGATGTCGTTTAAGGATTGGGCCATGAAGGGTGGATGATAGATGGCATTGATGGGTATGCTTGGCTAGAATCCGGCTCACCCCTTTTGGAGAAAACCCATGCGCATCCTGTTGACTCTCGCCGTCGTCGCCCTGCCATTTGCCTTTGCCGGTTGCGAAACCTGGGAAGGGGTGAAAAAAGACACTCGAAAAGGCTGGGATGCGACCAAAGATGCGGTGAAGGATGCGACCCAATAAGGTGGCGGCGGCATCCTGCCGCCGTTGAATTTGCAGGTAAACGCACAACGCGCGCCAAGATTCGGCGCGCGTTGTGTGTTTGAGGCCGGGAGCGACGGCGACAAGATGTCGCCGCTACATTACCCCGATGCCCATCCGCGTCCTCTCCACCCTGATGATCAACCAGATCGCCGCCGGCGAGGTGATCGGACGCCCGGCCTCGGTGGTCAAGGAATTGGTGGACAACAGCCTGGATGCGGGCGCCACCCGCATCACCATCGAGATTGCCGACGGCGGCCGCGAATTGATTCGGGTCTCCGACGACGGCGGCGGCATTCCCGCCGATGAACTGGTGCTGGCCCTGACCCCGCATGCCACCAGCAAGGTGGCGGCGCCGGGTGATTTGGAGGCCATCGGCACTTTCGGCTTTCGCGGCGAAGCGCTGGCCTCGATCGCCTCGGTGTCGCGCTTCAAAATCATCAGCCGCACACCCGAAACGCCCGAGGCCTGGTCGCTGGCGGCCGCCGGCGAAACCATGGGCGAGGTGATGCCCGCCGCCGGCCGGCCCGGCACCAGCATGGAGGCCCGCGACCTGTTCTTCAATGTGCCGGCCCGGCGCAAATTTTTGAAGGCGGCCGCCAGCGAAACCGGCCACATTTCCGATGCGGTCGAACGCATCGCGATGGTCAACCCGCATGTGGGTTTCACCCTGATTGTCAATGGCCGCACTTCCCTTGAATTGCCGCCGCACCAAACCCGCTCGAAGCGGGTGCTGGCGGTGATCGGGCGCGGAGCCGAAGACGGTTTTTTTGAATTTTCCGCCGTGATGGCCGATGCGCCCGGCGCGCCGTATGTGTGGGGTTTGGCGGGTCATCCTTCGTTGGCCAAAGCCACCGGCAAGTTCATGTTTTTGTCAGTCAACGGCCGGCCGGTGCGCGACCGCAGCGTGCAACACGCCGCGCGCGAGGCCTATCGCGGTCTGATGCCGCCGGACAAATTCCCGGTGGTGGCGGCCTTCATCGCCCTGGACCCGCGCGAGGTGGATGTGAATGTGCATCCGCAAAAAACCGAGGTGCGCTTCCGCCATGGTCAGCCCATTCATTCATTGGTGCTGTCGGCCATCCGTCAAGCCCTGCAAAAAGCCGCCATCGCGCCGGCCTTGGATTTGCCCGGCGCCCGGCCCGGCTTCAGCCAGCAGGCGCAAGTTTCCGCACCGACTTCGCGTGAATTCGTCGATCATTTCCGCCGCATGGACCCCGCCCAAAAAGGCCTGGTGTTTGACGAAGTGCGCCGCGCCTTGGAAAAGGAAGCGCCCGGCGCCAGCCATCCGGTGTTGACGGCGGATACGCCGGTCACGCCTTACCCCATCGCCGGCGAAGTGCGCGAGGGCGAATCGGCGCCGGCGCCAGCCCATGCGGCGCCGGCCGGCGGCGCGCCAGCCTTTGTGCCCACGCCCATGCTGCATTTCCGTCAAGCCTACATCGTGACCCAAGACGAACAAGGCTTGCTCATCATCGATCAGCACGCCCTGCACGAGCGGGTGATGTTTGAGGAATTGCAAAACCGCATCATCGGCGAGAACCAGCCACTGGAGAGCCAGCGCTTTTTGCTGCCGGAAGTCATACCCGCTTCGGCCTCCAGGCTGGAAGCCTTGGCGGAATTGCAGCCCCTGTGTGAGCGCATCGGCATCGAGGCCGCCGCCTTTGGCCCCCGGCAAATCGCCATCCATGCCTTCCCCAGCTTGCTGGTGTCGCGTGGGATGGCGGCCGGCGAATTTGTGGAAGAGTTGCTGGACCGGGCCAGTGACGGCCATTTGCGCCCCACCTCGGCCACCGCCACCGAACAGGCCCTGCATGAGGTGCTGGACATGATGGCCTGCAAAGCGGCCATCAAAGCCGGCAATAAATTGTCTCAAGATGAGATTATGTCGTTGCTTAAGCGTAGAGAATCGATTGAAAGGTCGAGTCATTGCCCGCATGGCCGGCCGACCTCCCTGCGTTTGACCTTACGCGATTTGGAAAAACAGTTTGGGAGAAGTTGAGGCTAAAAAGGAATCAGATGCAAGAAATGAACACCCTTGGCGTCTGGTGGGGTGAGTTGTCCACAGCCTGCCAAGAGCCGGCGCAAAACAACAAAAAAAACTTGGCAAGTGCGGAAATTTTTCCTAAAATTCGCGCGTTGGAACCTGTTTGGAGACTCACTTTGGCATCAGACCTTCGGTGAACCTGGTTCGGCTTGCATGCCGAAACCCTCCGAAGATCACACAAGTATTTAGAGAATGAAGGTTTAGAAAATGGCAATCATCAACCCCGCCAATCTTAAAATGTCGCCGATCCACGAGATCCCCAAGATGATCGTGTACCGTCGGCCCTTGCACCCGGAGATGTTCAAGCTCCGGGCCCGCCGCCTCGACCGTCACAACGGTTATGAAGCCGAGTCGTGGATCGTGGACGGCGGCCATGTGCTGCGCTTCCAGTTCGGCCAAGTCAACATGGTCGAAGTGTGCATGGAAAACTGCGATCACCTGCCCGAGTCCGGCATGCTGCACGCCCTGCCGTGCATCGGCGAGCGCGATTATGAGCATGCCCCCATCGGCGGCGTGGGCTACATCACCAGCCTGCAGACCGAAAACCTGTCGGAAAACCTCTACGCCGCGACCTACCGCGAAATGTGCGAGTTCGCGCAAGAAGCCGAAGCCATCCACTGGCTGTGGGAAACCCCGCAAGGCCGCAACCTGTCGGTGGTCGATGTGCAGAAATACCGCAGCGAGTACCACATCCAAACCTACCACCTGACCGCCAAGGGCGGCAATGTGCTGCGCACGCAGACGGTGTTTGAGTTGGTGAAGTAAGAACGACACATTCAACAAGAAAACCCTGGACGCTGGTTCAGGGTTTTTTCTTGCTTTTCCGTCTTCCTCCCGCGATACTCGCCGACCATGATGCCATCCCTTTCCCGCCGTTCTTTGCTTGCTTCCTCACTGGCCGTGGCGCCCGCCATGCTGTTGCCCGGTTGCGCCGCAGTGGGGCGCGCATCGGCTCGGCCGCCCGCGTCGCCGGCGGGGCCGCGCAAAGGCAACCCGATCGGTACTTCGACCTATTCCTTCTGGGGCTACAACGGCGAGCCGCCGCCGGTGGCCCATTGTTTGGAGCGCGCCGCCGCCATGGGTTTTGACGGCTTGGAGGTGTTGGAAAAACAGATGTCCAGGGAGATGGAAGGCGACGAGGCCGGCTTCCTGCGCAAATTGAAGCGCCGGGCGCTGGCCCTGGGCATGCCGCTGTATGCCATGAGCACCCATCAGGATTTCGTGGACCCCGGCGCCAAGGAGCGCGATGTCAATGTGAAGATCACCACCACCAGTTTGGAGCGCGCCTACCAGTTGGGCGTTCCCGTCATCCGCGTCAACACCGGCCGCTGGAACCGGGTGGACTTCGACACCTTGATGCGGCAAAAAGGCTACGAAGCCCCGCTGGACGGCCACACCGAAGAAGAAGCTTTCGGCTGGGTGATCGACGCCTTCCAAAAACTCATCCCCGAAGCTGAAAAGCGCGGCGTGGTGATGGCGCTGGAAAACCACTGGGGTTTGGGCCTGACCCCGCAGGGCGTGCTGCGCATCGTCTCCGCCATCAACTCTCCCTACCTTGGCGTGACGCTCGACACCGGCTGCTTTTTGGAAGATCCCTACGACCGGCTGGCGATGCTGGCGCCGCACACCACCTACATGCAGGCCAAGACCTATCCGGGCGGCGGCAAGTGGTACACGCTGGACTTGGATTACCCGCGCATCGCCGCCATCATGAAGCGGGCGAATTACCAGGGATGGATCTCGCTGGAAATGGAAGGCAAAGAAGACCCCGAAACCGCCGTGCCCAAATCGCTGGCGTTGCTGCGCGGGGTGTTCGGGGCGTGATTGGATGTTGGTGCCAAGGCCGGCGGAATACAAGGCAGGGCAGGTGTTGCGCAGGGCTGGCGGGTCACGCGCGTCATCCCGCTAAAAAAGTAGACGCGGCGGCTATGCGCGTGGGATGAGAGGTCTTTGAAGCGATGC
>CAZVNU010000075.1:0-9272 GCA_964628335.1 uncultured Phycisphaeraceae bacterium | reverse complement strand
CATCAATGGCGAAGTGCTCGATGCCATTGATGTGCTGCAAAGGCATGTCGATGTAGGGCAGGATGTGCTTGGCCTTGGCCAAGGTGTCGATCATCTCGTCGGTGAAGGTCGAGGGGTAGGCGTACATCAGGCGGATCCAGGCGCCGCCGAATTCGGCCGCCAACTGGTCCAACTCCTTGAGCAGGCCGGCCAAGCCGGGCTTGTAGCCGATGTCTTCGCCATACGAGGTGGTGTCTTGGCCGATGAGCAGCAGTTCAAAGGCGCCGTCGTTGAACAGTTCGCGGGCTTCCTTCAAAATGGTCGGCACCGGTTTGGAGCGCATCTTGCCGCGGATCGAAGGGATGGTGCAAAAGGCGCAGCCCTGGTTGCAGCCTTCGGAAACACGCAGATACGCGTAGTGGCGCGGCGTCAGGCGCAGGCGCGCCGAGTCGTCTTCAAAGTAGCCTTCTTTGCGCACCTGCGCCGTGGTCATGCCGCGTTCCTGCCCGGCGGAAGTGGCGGAGGTGGCGATGGAGGAATACACCGGCAACTCGAGTTTTTTCAATTTTTCACGGTCGCGCTTGGGCTGCACGGCGGCCACGATGCGGTCGCGGTCGAACACGCCGATCAGGGCGTCGATGTCCGGGCACCATTCGAGCATTTGCGCCTTGTGGCGCTGCACCAAGCAGCCGGCCACCACGATGCGCTTGATCAGGCCGGCCTTCTTCAGTTCGGCGGCATGGTTGATTTCGTCCACCGATTCGATCTTGGAAGCCTCCAAAAAGCCGCAGGTGTTGATCACCACGGCATCGGCCAGGCCGTCTTCCATCGCATCCGACGGCACGATGTGGATGCCGTCTTCGGCCAGCAAGCCGAGCATTTTTTCGGAATCCACCAGGTTCTTGGGGCAGCCCAACGAGACAAAAGCCACCGAGCGGACGATGTCGTCCTTCTTGGCCTTGGCGGCAACCTTGGCGGCAACCTTGGCTGCGACCTTTTGGGGCGCAACTTTTTTGGCGGCGGGTTTTTTGGCGGGGGACTTCTTGGGGGCAGAGAGGGTGGGCATAAGGAGGGGGATTGTACCCCGCCCGATGCTACGCCACCCGTCCGTGCCAATACCCCGGCTCTTGGTGCTGATGCGCCACCGCGACCACGATGATTTCAGCGGCGGTTACGCGGAAAATCAGGGTGTAGGGAAAACGATGCAAATTGCATTTGCGGTAGCCGGGTTCGATCTCGCGGTGGAGCGACGGGGCGTCTTCGATTTCCGCCACGGCGGCGCGAAAGGCGGCCAAGAAGCGGACTTCCAATAAAAGGCCGCGTTCTCCGTACCAAATCGGCGGCTTTGATCGTCTCCAGCTCCGCAGACTGGAAGAAGCGGGCTTTCACTGCTTGGCTCCGGGAATCCGTGCGTCGAGTTTTTTGAACAGGTCTTCGGCGGAGATGGTTTTTTCCTCTCCGTGTTCGTAGGCGGCCCAGCGCCGTTTGATTTCCGCCGACCAGGCCGGCGACAGCGGTTCGCTTTCTTCATCATCCAGACTGGCGAGCAGGCGTTCGGCCACATAAGCCCGCGCTTCCATGGGCAGGCACATGGCCTCGGCAATGACATGGTCGGTGGAGATGATGTCCATGGGCGGGATTGTACCTGCGGGGGTGGGCTGGCAGGGTTGACGGTCGCGGTTGTCGGGCGCCATAAGGCGGGGCAGGCCATGGGCCAGCGCCTACACTACCCACCCTCCCATGCAGACCGCCCTTTACATCTTGCTCGCCTTTTTCTTTCTGCTGCTCAACGGCTTTTTCGTGCTGGCCGAGTTCGCCATCATCAAGGTGCGCCCCACCCGCATCGAGGCACTGGTGGATGCCGGCCATGCGCGGGCCAAGCGGGTGCACGCCATCCAGCGCCATTTGGATGAGTACCTGTCGGTGTGCCAAGTGGGCATCACCTTTGCCAGCATCGGGTTGGGTTTCCTGGCCGAGCGAGCGTTGGTGGTGTTGATCGAGCCCTTGATGGTGCATGTCGGCATTCACAGCGAAGAGGCCGCGCACCTGACCTCTTTTGGCGTGGCCTATGCCGTTATCACTTACCTGCATGTGCTGGTGGGGGAGCTCATCCCCAAGTCGGTGGCCATCCGCGCGGCGGAAACGGCGGCCCTGTACACCGCCGCGCCGCTGGCGTTTTTCCGCATCTTGTTTTTCGCGCCGTTGTGGGCGCTCAACACCTCGGCCCGCTTTCTGTTGAAATTTTTGCGCTTGCCGGCGCCCGGCCACGGCGATGAACATTCCGAGGATGAAGTGCGCATCATTCTGGGCCAGACCCAGGAAGAGGGAAAAATCTCCTTCCGCCGTCTGCTGCTGATTGAAAATGTGCTCGACCTTGGCCGCCTCAAAGTCAAGGACGCCATGCGCGCCCGCGCCGAAGTCAAGGTGCTGCAAGCCGATGCCGCGCCGGAGGAAGTGAACCGCCTGTTTGCCACCACCCGCTTTTCACGCTTTCCGCTGTTGCTGCCCGGGGCGGACAAACCGGTGGACTTTGTGCATGTGAAGGATTTGTTCCTGGCCATGCGTGACGGCCGCCCGACTGACGATTTGGCATCGTTCTCGCGTCCGGCCTTGCTGGTCAAAGAAGACCAGTTGCTGGAAAATGTGCTGGCCACCATGCAGGACAAGCCCTGCCACATCGCCATCGTCACCGACGCCGCCGACCGCTGGACCGGGGTGCTGACCATGGAGGACGCACAAGAGGAGGTGCTGGGCGCCATTCAAGACGAGTTCCCCGCCGACCGCCCCACCTTGCTCTCGCAGGTGCTCACGCCCGAGCGCATCGTGCTTGATGCTCCCGGCGCCACCCTGACCGAAGTGCTGCGCACCGTGTTCGCCAAAGTCAAGGATCAGTTGCCGGTCAGCCCCGGGCGCGCCCTGGCCGGCGTCTTGGAGCGCGAAAAGATGATGAACACCTATTTGGGCTACGGCGTGGCCCTGCCCCACGCCCGTTTGGAAGGGTTGGGCAAGCCGGTGTTGGTGCTGGTGCGCCTGAAGCAGGGCATCCCCACCCGCAAAGCCACCGAGCAGGCCAAACTGCTGTTCGTTCTGCTCACTCCGGCCGGCATGCCGCGCGTGCACCAGCGATTGCAGGCCCGCATCGCGCAACTGCTGTTGTCGGAATACATTCTTGACCGCTTGCTGGAAGCCAAGACTCCGGAGGATTTGTATGAAATCCTGCGCGTGGGCGAGCAGGCGGCGCTGGATGTGTGAATGGGCAAGAGTGGGTGCCACGGACAGCGCAGTCGTCCGTGCGAGAGGCTGCCGACAGAGGCTGCCGGCAACACCCACGGACGACTCCGCTGCGCTACGCTGTCCGTGGCACCCAATCACCCGCGTTACAATTCCGCCCCGCAAAAACCTTCAGGAGAGGTGTCAGAGCGGTCTAATGATGCAGTCTTGAAAACTGCCGTAGCCTCCGGGTTACCGTGGGTTCGAATCCCACCCTCTCCGCTCACGCAAAAGCCCGCCATCGGCGGGCTTTTGCTTGGGCGGAGAGGGTGGGATTTTGGAACCCACGCGGCGGCGCAATGGAGTTTGGTCTTGCCAAGCCGAGCGCGTGGAGCGTTTGCCTTTCACGCCGGAGGCGTGATGAGCTTTCATAGGGGTGGTTGAGCGCGCCATGGGCGTGCGACACCACCGGAAAGCGGGAAATTTTCCCGGCATCCCGGCAGGGATGCCAGCCCTCCGGAATCGCGAAGAAGCCTCGGGAGGACGCGGCTGTTTGTTCTGTCACCCCTGCCGGGGTGCTGTCGGATTTTCTCCGCATCCGGTGGTGTCGCCTCGCTGTGCTCGGTTCAACCACCGGCTATAAGGCTTGCCGTGCAGGGCGCAGCCCGAGGACATCCCACCCGTTGGAAGTAGAATCACGCCATGCCAAAACCACTCCTCTGGTCCCTGCGTCTGCTGGCCGTCGCCCTGTTTGCGGGGGTGCTGACTTGGCATGTGGCCAGGCGGCAGCAGCAGGTGAATCCCGGGGTGGTGGCAGAGGCCAAGGCGCCGTTGCCATCGCCCGCCCCTGTCGCGTCTTCAACGCCCCGTTCATCTTCCGGCGCTGCAACTGTGCCCAATTCTTTGGCGACCACCTACGGGGCCCTATCCGGGGTCGCGCTCCGGCCGGAGTGGAAATGCAATCAAAACCGGCAGGCGGTGGTTTTTGGCGCCCGGTTGATCGGGCCCCAGGAAGTGGCGCCCGCGCCCACCTTCATCCCCAGTTCCAAGGTCGGCATTCTGTCGCGCTTTCAGGAAGTTGACGCGGATTTCCTGGCGGAATTCGGCGTGGATTTGGACATGACGGTGCCGCCTGCGAAGGCGGGTGATGCGCCGGCTCCGTCCGCAAAATGAATTCTCCCCGTCATACTCCCGCCATGAACAAACTTCTTCTTTGGTCCCTGCGCATGTTGGCCATCGCCCTGTTTGCGGGGGTGTTGGTTTGGCAGGTGGGGAGACGGCAAGGCAATGCCTATGTCAAAGGGACCAAGGCTTCACGGTTGATTGAAAGGGAACCCGAGTCTTCGGATGCCCCCCCTGCATCGGAAAAGAGCACGGTGTTCATCAATGGGTCCAAGTCGTTTACCGGATCGACGACGATCAATTCTGGGACGCTGGTGATTGAAGAAAAGCCCAGACCTTATGTCGGCGGGTCAATTACGAAGTCGGGGGATGTGATACGGGCGGACGACTTCAAGGACTTCGACTGGTCTGTTTACGGCGTGGAGGAAAAGTCTGTGCCCGATGCCAAGCTTATCAAGGTCAACCAACTGATGGTGACTGCCCGCGCTTTGCAGCGCAATGGCCAAAAGGCGGAGGCGCTTGCGGCTGCCAAACAAGTGTTGGCTGCGGATCCCGACAACATGGCTGCGCAGATGATGGTTGATATTCTGATACCCGTTCGACAGGGGTTGAGCCCCATTACCAGCAGCAAGTCCGGTCCGCTTGTCCTGCCTAAAGACATTGACATCGGAAAGCGTCAGTCGGCAGGGGGGGCTGTCGATATTGAAGTTGTCAAGCCACAGTTGGCTCGTTTTATGGACATGAAGCCGGAAGAAGCCGAAGACTTTCTGGAAGAATTTGGTGTGGATTTAGCGTTGGAATCTGATAAACAAAAATCTTTCACACCAAACGCTGAGCAAGAGCGGCGCATTGGGCATGACAAGGCTATGCGAGTGAATCAATTGATGTGCTTCGCCCGCGCCGCAAAACGCAACGGTGAAGATTTTCTGGCCGGCTTTGCCGCCAAGCAGGCATTGGTTGCGGACCCCAAAAGCGTGGAGGCTGTGATATTGGTCCAAGTGTTGGATGATCAATGGGAAGCCCGTGATACCCCCAAACCCCAACTGATTCCCAAAAATAATCAGCAGCCCAAAGCAGAAGATACGCTCGATTCTGACAAAGCGTGGGGCAGCTCTAAATCGGGTGGGCTCTTGGCTCCCCGTGATATTCCCGCACCCAAGCCCGATCAGCCCAATCCATTCAAACAGTGAACCTCACCCTCCCCTTCATCATCCAAGCCGTCACCGCCACCGGGTTGAGTTTCCTCGTCCTGGCGGTGACTTTTTGGCCGTTGGAGAAGTTGTTTCCGATCCACAAACAAAAGGTCTTCCGCCCGCAGTGGTGGACCGATCTGTTGTTTTTCGTCGGCCAATACCTGGTGTGGAACGGCTTGGTGTTCTGGTTGCTGTCTTTTGCGCAGTCGTGGCTTGACGGCTGTGTGCCGTTGGGCTTCCGCCAGACGGTGGCCAGTCAGCCGTGGTGGCTGCAGGCGGTGGAGGTCATCGCGGTCAGCGACCTGTGCATCTACTGGGGCCATCGTCTTCAGCATCGGGTGACTTTTTTGTGGCGCTTCCATTCCATCCACCATTGCGCCGAGCACCTGGATTGGTTGGCTGCCCACCGCGAGCATCCGCTGGACACGGTGTACACGCTGATGCTGCTCAATCTGCCGCCGCTGATTTTGGGCTTTCCGCTGCAAACACTGGCCGGCTTGCTGGCCTTCCGCGGCTTGTGGGCGATTTACATCCACTCCAATGCCAAGTTGCCGATCGGCCCGCTCAAATTCCTGATTGGCGCGCCCGAACTGCACCACTGGCACCATGACCGCTCGCGCGATGCCGGCAACTACGGCAATGTCTCGCCGCTGATGGATGTGCTGTTTGGCACCCATGTCGATCCCGGCCATGAGCCCGAGGCTTACGGCATTCACGAACAAGTGCCCAAGACCTATTGGGGCCAGTTGTGGCACCCCTTCAAGCGGCGCAAGCCCCTTGGAAAGGAATCCTTACCATGAGGGAGGGGGCGGTCAACCGTAAAAATAGTGCGGAATCGTCCCCTCCCTCACGGTCGGGGTTCCTTCATGCGTCGGCCCTGCCGCCGCCCAATAAATACTTGGCAATCGCCCCCTTCGCTCCTACGATGGGGCCCAGGAATCATCCGCCTTTTCTTTCAAGGAAAAACCATGCGCAAGGGCTTCAACTGTGTCGAACTGGCGGTCGTGCTGGGGGTGCTGACTTTGGGTGCCGGCTTGTTTTTGAGCGCGCAGGGCGCCCACGGCCAGGATTACCTCGGCGGCTTGGCGCAGGGTAAAAAACGCGGTGAAGGACTTAAGGATGAGGTGACGCTGCGCAACATCCACATGGCGATGACTGCCTACGGCAGCAGCAACAAGGAGTGGTTTCCGGGCCTGACATCCGCCGGCAAATACCAAGCCAATGCGTATCAGGGCAAGCAATATGGTGCGCCGGCCAATGCGGGCAATGCCGAGGAACAAGCCAGCGGGGCCGGCTGCACCATCGTCACCGGCAACAATCTGGCGATGGCGATACTGCTGGAAGAGGGATTGGTGGCGCCCAAGCAACTGGTCGCCGAAGGCGACCGCAACCCCGACATGGCCACCATTGAGCCCCGCAATGCGGCCCACCCCGAGCAGGGCGCGGTGGCGGCCCACCACTTCTCCCACGCCATGCTGGCCTACGGCAGGCCGGGGCTCAAGCCGGAGTGGAAGGGCAATCAGAACCAGCAGGCGGTGGTGCTGGCCTCGCGCATGAATTTCGGGGCCAAAGCCGGCCAATACAGCAGCGTGTACACCGAGATCGACAGCGGCAAGTGGCGCGGGGTCGTGGTGCGCAACGATTCCTCATGCACGACCGAAAACCTGCCCGGCGGCGAAGCGGCGGGCCATTTGAAATACGGCGCCAAAGTCTTCAAGGCGGAAGCCGCCACCGCCTCGGTGGTGGGCATCTTCGGCAAGCACACCGACATGGCGAATTTCGACGCCACCGGCAAGACCGGAATGCTGGGCAGCGCGATGGATGGGGCGCAGGAAGAGAAGAAATAAGGCGATTGATCCTCGTGTATGCAAAGTAGCGGCGGCATCTTGCCGCCGTCAGACCCGATGTGAAGCAAACAGCGCGCGCTGCCAATGGCAACGCGCGCTGTTCGTTCATGCCTGAAGCGACGGCGGCAGGATGCCGCCGTCGCTTTGTCAGCGGTTGTTTTCACGGCGCCTGTTCCCAGCCACCTTCGGCCTTGGCGGGTACCGGGGCCTCGCCGGCTGCGGCCGCCCCTTTCATGGTTTCCCACTCGGCCTGGCTGAGCAACACCTCGCGGGCCTGGCTGCCTTTGTGCGGCCCCAGGATGCCGGCGTCGGCGATCTGTTCGATCAGGCGGGTGGCGCGCGAGTAGCCCACGCCCATTTTGGTTTGCAGCAGGGTGGTCGAGCCGCGGCCCTGCATGGCGATGATGTCCACCGCTTTTTCAAACAAGGGGTCGCGCTCGCCGGAGGGGTTGCCCTCGTCGCCGGCGTCGTTCTGGTCGTCGTCCTTGGAGCGCGGGCCTTTGATTTGCAGCAAGGTGGGTTCGAAGGCCTGTCGGGCCACATCCTTGAGGAACTTCACGGTTTCGCGGGCTTCGCTGTCCTCGATGAAGCAGCCTTGGGCGCGCACCAGTTCGGGGCGGGCGTTGAACATGAACAGCATGTCGCCGTTGCCAAGCAGCACTTCGCCGCCGCTCTTGTCCAGCATCACGCGCGAATCCAGACCGGAGTTCACCTTCATGCACAAGCGGGTGGGCATGTTGGATTTGATCAGGCCGGTGACCACGTTGGCGCTGGGGCGCTGGGTGGCCATCAAGAGGTGCATGCCGCAGGCGCGGGCCTTTTGGGCGATGCGCACGATGTGGCTTTCGACATCGGGGAACTGCATCATCAGGTCGGCCATTTCGTCGACCACGATGACGAAATACGGCATCTTCTTGGGGGTTCTGGCCCATTCTTCTTCGCTGGCGGGCTGGAAGGCTTCGCGCAGATCGTCTTCGGAGAGGGCGTTGTAGCCCTTGATGTCGCGCACGCCGGCTTTGTTGAAGCGGGCAAAGCGCTCGTCCATCTGGGCGCAGGCCCATTCCAAGATGCCGGCGGCCTTGCTCATTTCGGTGATCACCGGGCAGAGCAAATGGGGGATGGCTTTGTAGATGCCCATTTCCACCATCTTGGGGTCGACCAGAATCATCTTGAGTTCATCGGGGCGGCGGTTGTAGAGCAACGAAAGCAGGATGGAGTTCATGCACACCGATTTGCCCGAGCCGGTGGTGCCGGCGATGAGCATGTGCGGGGCTTTGGCCAGATCCTCGACCAAGGGTTTGCCGGTGGCGTCGCGACCCAGGAACATGGGCAGGGCCATGGTGTCTTTGGCATCGGCCATTTCCTCCATCAGCTCGCGGATGCGCACGGTCTGGCGGCGCTTGTTGGGCACTTCCACGCCGACGGTGTCTTTGCCGGCGATGGTGGGCACGATGCGGATGTTGGTGGTGCGCAAGGCGCGGGCCAAGTCGGCATCGACTTGTTCAAGTTTGGCCACCCGGGTGCCGGGTGCCAAACGCACTTCAAACAAGGTGACCACCGGACCGGAGGCGATGCCGACCACTTCGCCGGAGATTTTGTACTGCTCCATGGCGGCCTGCAGGTCGATGGCCATGTTGCGCAAATCTTCTTCGCGGCCGGCGTTGTCCTGGATTTCGGCGGGCTTGAGGATGTCCAGCGGCGGGAATTGGTAGCCGGAAAGGTCCTGCGGGGCGGCGGCTTCGGGCTTTTTCTTTTTGTCGTCCGCCGGCTTGGCCACTTGGATGAAGATGCCTTCCAGCTTTTTGCGGATGGCGTCGGGATCGGCTTTGGCTTCGGCCTTGGTGTCGGCGGCGGGGGCTTCCATCTTGGTTTCCGGCTTGCCGGAGTCGGTGGGGTCCTCGTCTTTTTTGCGCCGCTTGGG
>CAZVNU010000074.1:8333-9273 GCA_964628335.1 uncultured Phycisphaeraceae bacterium | reverse complement strand
TTCGTAAGATGGGGCCGGGTCCGGTCATCTTTGCCTTGCCCCCCCACTGCCCCATCCACGGAGTTCCATGTCCCTGACCCGCCGAGATGCCATGAAAGCGTTTGCCGCCGCCGCCCCTGCCGCCCTTGCCATTGGCGCACTGGCCGGCGCGGCCAACACCCAAGCCGCGGAAGCGCCCGCCGGCGAACCCGCCAAGCGCGGGGTGAAAATCGGCAAACTCAAACAGTCGGTGTGCCTATGGTCGTCGGGCATGAGCTTGGATGCCCTGTGCCAGTTCTGCGTGAAATACGGCCTGCCCGGCATTGACCTGCTCGACCCCCACCAATTCCCCACCCTTAAAAAATACGGTCTGCAATGCTCGCTGGTCGGCGGCATCGGCGATGGCTTTGGCATCGGCAAGGGCCTGAACCGCAAGGAACACCACGAAGGGTACCTCAAGTTCTTGAAGACGCGGGTGGATGCCGCCAGCGCCGAAGGCTTCAAGCAGGTGATCTGCTTCTCGGGCAACCGCGGCGGCCTGGGCGATGCCGAAGGCCTGGACAACTGCGTGCCGGCCTGCATTGAACTGGCCCAATACGCCAAGACCAAGAATGTGACCCTCACCATGGAATTGCTCAATTCCAAGGACCACCGCGACTACATGTGCGACACCAGCCGATGGGGCGTGGCGCTGTGCGAAAAAGTCGCCAAGGGCATGGGCCTTGACCCGGCCAAGACCGGCGCCAAAGACTCCCACTTCGGCCTGCTCTACGACATCTACCACATGCAGGTCATGGAGGGCGACATCATCGCCAGCATCCGCAGGAACCACAGGTTCTTCGTGCACTACCACACCGCGGGCGTGCCGGGCCGGCACGAGATCGGCGACGACCAGGAGCTCAACTATCCCGCCATCTGCCGCGCGATCCGCGAGACCGGCTTCGACTGCTACCTGGCGCAG
>CAZVNU010000074.1:927-8323 GCA_964628335.1 uncultured Phycisphaeraceae bacterium | reverse complement strand
CTACCACATGCAGCGCATGGAAGGCGACATCATCCACACCATCCGCCAAAACAAGCGCTGGTACAACCACTACCACACCGCCGGCAACCCCGGCCGCGGCCCGCTCCTGGGCAAGGGGTCGGAACTGAACTACGCCCCCATCGCCAGGGCCGTGCTCCAGGCCATCACCGAAACCGGCCAGGCCGACACCTTCCTGGCCCATGAATTCTGCGGCGGCTCCGCCAACGACCACCTGGAGGCGGTGGAATTGTGCGATGTGGGCTGACCTTTGGCCCTGCCCCTGCTAAAATCCCCCGCCCCACGCCCGGCGGGGGATTTTCGTTTTTGCCTTTTCGCTTTCCAAACCCATGAAAATGTCATTCAACCGCACTGCCATCCTGCTCGCCGTCCTTGCCACCGTCGGCGTTGGCACCGGCGTGGCTTCGTTCTCCCGCATCCAAGCGGCCGATGCCCTCAAGGCCCCCGCCTCGTCGGTGGCGGTGGTGCAGATCCGCCAGGTGATGAAGGACATCAAGATGTTCGCCGCCATGCAGGAAACCCAAAAAGCCGCCGGCTTGGCCGTTGAAAAGGAACTCAAGGCCCGCAAGGATTCGCTCGAAGCCATGAAGTCGCAGGCCCAACTGCTCGACCCCAAGGACCCCAAGTGGCAGGCGCTGGACGCCAAGTTCACCGAAGACGCCATTCAGCTTGAGGGCTGGGTGAAATTCCAGAAGGAGCGCCTGGGCCGCTCCGACGCTGCCGCCCTGCTGGTGCTTTACAAGCAGGCCTGCGCCGCCGCCGCCGATGTGGCCGAGCGCAAGGGTTACGACATTTTGCTGGCCGAAACCATCACCCTTGAGCAATTGCTCAAGGAAACCCGTTTGGAAGACACCAACCGCATCGTCAACGGCGACCGCGAAGTGCTGTGGGCCAGGAAGTCGGTGGACATCACCGATGAAGTGATCGCCAAGATGAACACCGACTTCAACCTGCGCGGCACGACCGCCCCCGCCGCCCCGGCCGGCATCGCCGCGCCGCCGGCAGCCGCCGCCCCCGCCGCCCCCCAACAACCGTGAATTCGCCCGTTTTCACCAGCACTGAATTGGCCGCCCGCCTTGGCGCCCGCCTTGAGGGGGCGGAGGATGTCCGCATCGAGACCCTGTCCGAACTGGGGCGGGCCGGCCCCAACGCGCTCTCATTCGTGGGCCATGCCAAATACGCCCACCACTGGGCCACCAGCCGCGCCGGCGCCGCCTTGGTCAGCGAGGGCATCAACCTGCCGGCGCGGGCCGGCACCGCCCTGCTGTGGGTGAAAAACGCCGATCTGGCAATGGCCAAAGCCCTGGAATTGTTCGCCCCGCCACCGCCGCACGCCCCGGTGGGCGTGCATCCGGAAGCCTCGGTGGACCCCAGCGCGGAGCTTGGCGCAGGCATTTCCATCGGCCCGCGCGCCGTGGTCGGGCCGCGCGCCCGCATCGGCGACGGCAGCGTGCTGCACGCCGGCGTGGTGGTGATGGAAGCGGCCATCATCGGCCAACACTGCACCCTGTACCCCAACGCCGTCATCTACCACCGCTGCGAAGTGGGCGACGGCAGCATCCTGCATT
The DNA here is from genome assembly GCA_964628335.1 of uncultured Phycisphaeraceae bacterium. Taxonomy (GTDB): domain Bacteria; phylum Planctomycetota; class Phycisphaerae; order Phycisphaerales; family Phycisphaeraceae; genus CANIYR01. Next base: position 6,737 of record CAZVNU010000074.1, on the reverse strand, counting down.
CCGGCGCCATGATCGGCGCCGACGGCTTTGGCTACCGCGCCGCCGACAACGGCAAGGGCCTGGTCAAAATCCCCCACATCGGCAAAGTGGTGCTGGGCAAAGGCGTGGAAATCGGCGCCAATTCCTGCGTCGACCGCGCCAAATTCGACGCCACCGAAATCGGCGACGGCACCAAACTCGACAACCTGGTGCAAATCGCCCACAACTGCCGCATCGGCCGCTGCGTGGTGATCGCCGCCGATGTGGCCGTCGGCGGCTCCACCGTGGTGGGCGACGGCGTGCAGATCGGCGGCGGCTCCAACATCTCCGACCACCTGACCATCGGCGCCGGCGCCCGCCTGGCCGGCGGCTCGTGCTACATGAACGATGTGCCGGCCGGCGAGGACTGGGGCGGCTCCCCGGCCACCCCCCTGCGCGAGTTTTTCAAGATGCAAGTCGCCATGCGCCGGATGCCGGATCTGCTGCGCAGGGTCAAGAAGATGGGGTTGTTGGGGGAGCGATGAGGGGGTGTTGGAAGGGTGCCCCTCCCGGCCTGCAAGTTCTTTACCTGACCCATGTTCCCACAACCCATCGGAGCTTTTTATGAAAATCAATCCTGAAGACCCTGACGCTGCCGATCGGATGAGGGCATTTTTCAGTCCGCAGCAGGTTGACCAAATGGTGCGCCAAGCCATTCAATTTTGCTGGATGTCATTGCCTCCGGAACGGCAAAATGCGGATGAAATCGACACGCAAATTCGCCGTGTGGTTGAGCGTGCGCTGAAAGATTTCCGAGACGACGCGGAGCAATTCAAACGCTAAGAACCGGGCGGCCCATGGCACGCCTGCCGCCCTTGGCCTTGGCCTCAAGCCCCTGGCAGTTACAGTACCGCCCCATGGAATTCCTGACTCACGCCGATTACATTCGGAAAATACGCGCCGACATCCCTGCGCAAGCCTTCCGCCCGGCACCTGCCAAGCTGCTGCGGATGCTGGTTTGTCTGATCCTCATCTGCGGCGGCTATGTCGCCTTCCGCTTTTCTCCGCCCCTGCTTGTGCGCATCGGCCTGGCCATCTTCATCGGGCACGCCTTGGTCTGCCTGGCCTTTTTGACCCATGAATTGGCCCATGGCACCATCGTCCGGGCCAGGCTCCCGCGCTACTGGCTGGAATATTTTTTATGGGCGCTGCTGTTTTTGCCCGCCACCATGTGGCGGCGCGTCCACAACCACACCCACCACACGCACGCCAGCACCCCCATGGATCCCGACCGTGCGTTCATGGCGGCGGAGGAATCGGCGTGGACCCGTTTTTACACCCGCCTGTTCTATCCCAACCGCGACGGCCTGGCTTGGAATCCCCTGGTGGCGTTGCATTGGATCCCGTATGTCATCCGGAACATCGCGGCGGTATTTTGGCCGTCATCCCTGCCTTTTCGCTATGCGCCGGCCAAGCCGCGCTACACCCATCGGCAGCGGTGGGCGGTGGTGTCTGAACTTGCCGGCATCGTCGTCGTGCAAGCGGGCGTCTTTTGGATGGTGGGCGCCGACTGGGTCAACTATCTTTGGGCGGGTCCGGGGGCCTATCTGGTGACTTCGGCGGTGGCGATGGCGTATGTCTTCACCAACCATTTCCTGAATCCGCTGATCCCTGAAAGCGATCCGCTGCTGGGGACGACCTCGCTGGTGGTGCCCCCCGTGTTTGACCGGATCCACACCAACTTTTCCCTGCACACGGAGCACCATCTTTTTCCCGGGATGAATTCGGATTACTACGCGGTGGTGTCGGCATCGCTGAAGAAGAATTTCCCGGAACGCTACAACCGCATCGGCTTTTTCGCCGCCTGGAAACGCCTGTGGAAGAATGAAAAATTCATGCCGGCTGCTGATGGCGAGTGACGGGATGGGGCCGCAGAAACAATGGATGGGCGCCGAGCTGGCGCTTGGCGCCCCCGGCGGCCCGCAAAACAACCGGCATCCCTGCTAAACTCCCCCCGCTTCCGGCCTTCCGGCGCGGGGGCTTTATTTCCCATGCACAGCCCGCAGCACACCCTCGCTTCTTCCGTCAGCCTGTCCGGCACCGCCTTGTTCGCCGGCCGGCCGGCCATGATCACCCTCCACCCTGCGCCGGAAAACCACGGCGTGGTGTTTGCCCGCACCGATCTGGATGGGGCCACCATTCCGGCGCTGGTGTCGCGCGTGGTGCGCCGGCCCCGGCGCACTTGCATCAAGGCCGGCGATGCCTCGGTGGAAACCATCGAACATGTGATGGCCGCCCTGGCCGTGCTTGGCGTGGACAATGTGCGCGCCGAGGTGGACGGCCCCGAAGTGCCGCTGATGGACGGCTCGGCGCTGCCTTTTGTGGAAGCCATTCAAAGCGTCGGCCTGCTGGCGCAGGCGGCGCCCCGGCGCGTGCTCAAGGTGGAAGAACCCATCGTGGTGCGCGACGGCGATGCGGTGGTGGCGATTTTGCCAAGCACCGGCACCGACACCCACTTCACCTATGAGTTGGATTTGGGCCCCTTGGGTCGCCAAGTGTTTGCCTTGGATCTGAGTTCCGGCCGCTTTGCCAAAGAAGTGGCGCCGGCGCGCACCTTCTCCCTCAAGGCCGAAGCCGAAGCCGCTTTGGCCGCCGGCATGTTCGCCCACCTGACGGTGGATGATGCGCTGGTGCTTGGCGAAGACGGCAGGCCGATGGGCAAAAACGCCCTGCGTTTTGACAACGAGCCGGTGCGCCACAAACTGCTCGACCTGATCGGCGACCTGTATCTGCTGGGAGCTCCCATCCAAGGCAAAGTGGTGGCAGTGCGTTCCGGGCATGCCCTTAATCATGTGGCAGCCAAACGCCTAAGCAGCCAGTTGCGCCAGCAAGACCATGCGGCGGCGCTGATCGGCGCGACCAAAATTGACATCCAAGGTTTGTTTCAAATGATGCCGCACCGCTACCCCATGCTGTTGGTGGACCGCGTGCTGGAAATCGACGGCGACCAGCGCGCGGTGGGGATTAAAAACGTGACCATCAACGAGCCCTTTTTCCAAGGCCACTACCCCAAGAATCCGATCATGCCGGGGGTGTTGATCTTGGAAGCCTTGGCCCAGATGGCCGGCGTCCTGCTTGGCCAGCATGCGGAAAACATCGGTAAATTGCCCTTGCTTTTGGCCCTTGACCGGGTCAAACTGCGCAAGCCCGTCACCCCCGGCGACCAGCTGGTGCTGGAGGCCGAAACCGTGCGCCTGCGCCGGGGCATGGCCCACATGCGCTGCCGGGCCTATGTGGCCGACGAGTTGGCGGCCGAGGCCGAAATCAAATTCATGCTGCTGGACAAGCCGCCGGCCTGACCCCAAAAACCAAGGCCGCACCAGCCTGCGTGTTGAAAAAAAACGCAGCCATCACGGTCTTACTGTGACTTCCCCCTGATTTTTCACTTCTTCCATTCCCAGGAACCCAGCCCCTCATGCAACGCCACCTGCTCACCACCGCCCTGCTCGCCTCCCTGACCCTGCCTGCCCTGGCCCAAGTGGCCGAGCCTGCCGCCCCGGCCGCCGAGCCCGCCCCCACCGTGGCCACCCCGGCCCCCGCCGCCGCCACCCCGGCCAGCGAAGCCAAAGAATTGGGCGTGGCCGACAGCGTGCTCAAGCTGATCATCAGCACCCAGGCGCCCAACATCCTCACGCCGTGGAAATTCGAGGCGATTTCCACCGGCATCGCCTGCGGCGTGGTGGTGGCTGGCCAGGGCAAGAACTACATTTTGGTTTCCGGCTCTTCGGTCAACTTCGTCACCCAGATTGAAACCGCCGACAAGGTGGCGTTGAAGGTCGCCTTCCGCGCGCCCGGGGCGCAGCTGGCATTGCTGGAAGTCAAGGACCCGACGCAAGCCGCCGCCTTCTTCAAAAAGCATCCGCCGGTTGATTTCACCGAGTACCCTTCGGCCGTCACCTTCGCCGGCTACGATGGTGCCAGCGACACACTGGCCGCCATCACCGGCCTGGTGCGCGACACCCAGGTGGCCAACGGCGGCAGCGGCCTGGTGCTGCGCTCACAGGTGGCCCTTGAGCAATTCCGCCCCAAGACCGCCTTTGGCCCGGCCTTCTTTGACCGCAAATTGGCCGGCTTCTTTCTGGCCGCCCAGCTCTCCGAAGACAAGAAGAGCGCCGGCGCCGCCTTTGTCCCCACTGCCGAAATCAAAGCCTTTTTGGAAGACATCCAGGATGGCAAGTACGACGGCAAGTACTCCTTCAAAAAACCCTTCAGCGCCCAGCACCTGGTCAACCCGGCCCTGCGTGCCAAGCTCGGCGTGGCGGCGGATGTCCACGGCATCCTGATCACCGGCGACGCCGATGCCATCGCCCCTTTCAAACCATGGGATGTGTTGACCGCTTTGGGAACCACTCCGCTGGACAACACCGGCAACACCCGCTTGGGCGGAGCCCAAGGCTTCGATGTGCCGGCCCTCTACCTGATCGGCGACCATGTCAAGGCCGGCGCCGGCACCGTGGAAGCCACCGTGCTGCGCGACGGCAAAAGCATGCGATTGAATGTGCCCGTTTCCCGCCGTGGCAATGAACTGATGCCCTCGCTGACCGAAACCGACAGCGTGCCGCGCTACTTCGTATTCGGCCCGATGTGTTTCCAGCAGGCCACCGCCGAATTGGCCCAGGCCCTGACCCAGCGCCGCGGCGCCGAACTGGCCCTCTCGGGCAACCCCATCGGTGCCCACCTCAACGACAATGTCAAATCCACCCCGGACCAGGAAATCGTCGTGCTCTCCAACCTGCTGCCGCACACCTGCATCAACGGCTACGGCCAGCCCAGCTTCCCCGGCGTCAAGGCGGTCAACGGGCAGGCCGTCACCTCGCTGCGCCAGTTGGCCAAGTTGCTGACCGAAGGCAAAGAGGAATACATCGAGATCACCTTCCACGACAAGAACGCTGAAACCCTGGTGTTCAAGCGCGCCGACATGGCCGAAGCCACCACCTACGCCAAGCGCACCCACGGCGTGGGCGAGCTGTCCAGCGACGACCTCAAGGATCTGGTGAAATAAGCGCCCTGTGGGCGGCAAACCCCTATGATTCCCGCAGCGCGCGCCGTGCCCACGGCGCGCGCTGTTTTTGAACCTTTTTCCCGAAAGGCGGCGCTTGGCGCCGCGCCCTTATGCCCGACATCCACGCCAGCACTTTATCCAACGGCCTGACCCTGCTGGCCGAGCCCATGCCCGGCCTGCGCTCGGCCAGCGTCGCCTTCCTGTGCCCGGCCAGCGTCACCGGCCAACCCAGCGACAAGCAGGGCGTGGCCAATGTGCTGGCCGAAATGCTGCCGCGCGGGGCCGGCGGTTTGTCGGCCCGCGCCCACAGCGACGCCTTGGACCGTTTGGGCGTGCAGCGCGGCGTCACCTGTGCCAGCCGCCACCTGCATGTGTCGGCCCGCCTGCTTGGCGAAAACCTGCAAGCCGCCCTGCCGCTTTTGATGGCGCAAATCACCGCCCCCCTGCTCGGGGCCGACGCCTTGGAGCCCGCCCGCGAATTGTGCCTGCAGGAATTCGACGCCCTGGCCGACGACCCGCAGCAGCGCGCCATGATTCTCTTGCGCCAAAAACATTACACCGCGCCCTTTGACCGCCACCCGTTGGGCGACGCCGGCGTGCTCGAAGCCCTGACCCTGGCCGATGTCCAAGACTTTTGGCGCGCTTGCGCGGTGCCGGCCGGTTCAATTTTGTCGGTGGCCGGCGCGGTGGATCCGGCGGCCCTGCGCGACTGGGCCGAAGCCGCCACCGCCGGCTGGACCGGCAGCGCGGCCAGGCAACCCCTGGGCGCGGAGCCGGCGCGCGGCACCCA
>CAZVNU010000074.1:0-917 GCA_964628335.1 uncultured Phycisphaeraceae bacterium | reverse complement strand
GAAACGGCCGACTCGAACCAATGCCACATCGCCCTGGCCTGCGAAGCCGAGCCGGAAACCGGGCCCGACGCCTTGCTATGGAAAGCGGCGGTGGCCGTGCTCTCCGGCGGCATGAGCGGCCGCCTGTTCACCGAAGTGCGCGAGAAGCGCGGCCTGTGCTACTCGGTCCACGCCACCTACGCCGGGGCGCCCGAGTTCGGCACCGTCCTGGCCTATGCCGGCACCACCGCGCCACGGGCCAAGGAAACCCAGGAAGTACTGCTGCGCGAACTGGCCCGTCTTTCCGACGGCATCTCGCCGGAAGAATTCACCCGCGCCAAGGTCGGCATGAAAGCCGGCCTGGTGATGCAGGGCGAAAGCAGCGCCGCCCGCGCCAATGCCATCGCCAATGACCAGGTGGTCTACGGCCGCCCCCGCACCCTGGCGGAAAAGGCGGCGCAAGTGGACGCCCTGACCTGGGAACGGGTCGACGCCTTCGTGCGCGGCATCAAGATCACACCGGCCACCACGGTGGTGATCGGGCCGGTGGAGAAGTAGGAAAGACGCGGCGGCCCGCCGCGTGGGAAAAGCCTCTTGAAAGACGACGCGCGCCGAGCATTCGGCGCGCGTCGTTGTTTGCGCTTTGCCACCTGAAGGCGGGAGACCCGGGAGCGCGGCCTTACAAGGCTGCTCGATGGGGCTGTTCCGGATTCAGGCGGGCCGGGAGGGCTATGGGGGCAGGGGGAGGTTGGATTTTGGGGAATAGTCGGAGCAATTAAGGCAAAGGATCCAACCCAAGTTCCTTGAGGAATTCATTGTGCTTTGCGGTTGCGCTCCGAATGGTGTCCTCAATGTCCACCAACTGCTGGTGCGTCTCCGCAAGGTCAATCTCGGCCTCACCCACCGCCGTGCTGATGTAGCGGGAGATGTTCAGGTTG
>CAZVNU010000073.1:0-9343 GCA_964628335.1 uncultured Phycisphaeraceae bacterium | reverse complement strand
CAATAAAGAAACAGGAACCTTTCAATACACTCGCCATTTACACTTTCCTGGCTGATGTGAAATACCAAGTGCGAGCGCATTTTGAATGGAATGAACATCATGCCGCCTTGGCGGAAGACCGCATTGAGGGAAAGCATTTCGCCATCGCCAAGCGGATGTTGGAGGCGGGTGGCCGTCAGGATATTTTTCTAGGTACCCGCGATTGCCAAGGGTATGTTGAGCCGTGTGAGTTTGGCTCTGGAGAAGGGCATTACGACAAGGCGGGAAACCTTGGCTTTAGCCTGATGTTTCACGGCTTTGATTACCCGGATGAAACGGGAACCAAAGAATTGGCTGCCCGCTTCTGGCAGCCCACGATGGTCGATGGCGTCATCCATTTTGACCGCCCTGAAACATGTAAACACCGCAAGGTCGTTCGAGAGATGGAACCCAAGCATTTTGGGCTTGGGAAAAATGTGGCCTCGGTGGAAGCCGATGCGCAGAAATGGGGGGTGTGATCATGGCATGGATGCAGAAACTTTACGAAACCTATGAGAAGTGCTCGGGGAATTCCCGCGTGGCGGACAGCGATCGCCTTCTTCCGCTTGCGCATACAACCCAGCAGGCGCATGTCGAAGTTGTATTGGATGGGATGGGAAATTTCAGGCGGGCCTCTTTGCTTCAAAAAGAAGAAACCGTCATCCCTGCAACAGAAAAATCGGCGGGAAGGACGAGTGGGGAGGCTCCACACCCGCTTTGCGACAAAATCCAATACTGTGCAGCGGACTATCCAAAATTCGGTGGCACTAAAGGTGCCTATTTTGAGAGCTATTGCGCGCAATTAAGTGCATGGTGTTCCTCTCCGTATGTCAATGCCAAAGTCTGCGCCGTGTTGGCCTATGTCAAGAAAGGATGCTTGGTTCAAGACCTGGTAAATACCAAAATCCTTGTTGCATCCGACAATCAACTTGTCATCTTCAAGAAAGCCACCGGGGAGAAAAAATCTAAGGGGAAGGACAGCGCCCCCGCGACTGTTTTCAAATTCCTCACACCCAACCCGGAGACGGGAGAAATCGATCAAGGGGACGCCCTTGTCCGTTGGCGGATTGAAATTTCAGAAGATCCATGCAGCGGAACATGGGAAGATGCGGCCATCAAAAAGTCATGGCAGGAGTATGAGCTGAGTTTGCGGACGGGAGAAGGATTCTGTATGGTTGAGGGGCGGAATCTTTTACTGGCTAACCAGCATCCCGCCAAACTTCGCCACGGTGGGGACAAGGCTAAGATCATTTCTTCGAATGACAAAGCGGGCTTCACCTACCGCGGCCGTTTCTTGGATGCCGATCAAGCCGCTGGCGTCTCCTTTGAAGTCACCCAAAAAGCCCATAGCGCATTGCGTTGGTTGATTGGGCGAAAACAAGCGTTCAGAAACGATGACCAAGTTTTTGTGGCATGGTCGGTGGGGGGGCAGGAGATTCCCGACCCATGGGGAAATTCAGCAGGATTGTTTGGCTTAGAGGCCGACACATCGGAGGCGACATCGGTGTCTGTCGGCGATGTTGGCCAAGCATTCGCCGAGCGGTTGAAGCGCGCCATGGCAGGCTATCGCACCCATCTGGGTGGCACCGAAGATATCGTGGTCATGGGCTTGGACTCCGCCACGCCGGGGCGCATGGCCATCTCGTTCTATCGCGAACTGAAAGGGTCTGAGTTTTTGGAACGGGTTGAATCTTGGCATGCAAACAATTCTTGGCCCCAAAATCTCGGAAAGAACCTGAAGTTTGTGGGTGCGCCTTCGCCCAAGGATATTGCCGAAGCAGCATATGGGCAGCCGGATAAGAAACTGCGCAAAACAACCGCAGAACGACTGTTGCCATGCATCATTGACGGCGCGCAGTTCCCGCGCGACTTGGCCGCGTCCTGCCTTCGCAGGACGATCAATCGCGCTGGGTTGGAACATTGGGAGTTTGAAAAAAACTTGGGTATCACCTGTGCGATCTACAAAGGCCTCAACCACGAAAGGAATTATCAAATGGCACTCGAAGAAGGACGGCAAACACGCGATTATTTGTATGGACGGCTATTGGCCGTTGCAGAGCAAATAGAGTCTTCGGCATTGTGGCAAGCCGGAGAAAAGCGCGACACCATGGCGGCTCGCCTGATGCAGCGATTCGCGGATAGACCCTATTCGACCTGGCGAACCATGGAGTTGTCACTCACTCCTTACAAGGCACGGCTCCGCGCTTCGCGGCCTGGCCTTCTCAGAAAATGGGAGGTGCTTTTGGATGATTTGATTGTCTCCTTCTCCACTGCGGAAACTTCGGAAGGGTTCACCAATGACCGACCCCTTTCTGGAGAATTTTTACTTGGGTACCACTGCCAGCGACAGGCGCTCCGCCCGGCTGCTGAATCCGAATCCACTCCCGTGTCCTCCAACTCTTAAGGAAATAACCCATGTCAACCTTGTCCCACAAAATTGATTTTGCCATCGTGCTTCGCGTGAAGAATGCCAATCCCAATGGAGATCCCCTCAACGGTAACCGTCCCCGTACGGATTATGCCGGTCTTGGTGAAATCACGGATGTTTGCCTCAAGCGGAAGATCCGCGATCGCATGGTCGAGCGGTATCAAACGCTTGCCAAAGAACAGAAAGAGGGCGGGCAGGCTGTCTTCGTTCAATCTAACGAATCAAAAATAGATGATTTTAAGTGTCTCCGAGATCGCGCAGAAGCAACCTTAAAAGGGGTGAGCGAGCGTGGCATGGTTGTTAAAAAAGCGTGTGAGACATGGCTGGATGTGCGGTGTTTTGGCCAACTTTTCGCCTTCACCGAGAAGAAAGGGAAGAGCAAAAAAAACACCACAGAAGAAGATGGTAACAGTGCCGATGCCAGCGTATCCGTGGGGATTCGCGGTCCCGTTACCATCCAGTCTGCCTTCAGTACGGAGCCCGTGAGTGTTAGCAGCAATCAAATCACAAAAAGCGTGAACGGGGAAGGCGATAGCGATGTCAAAAAAAGCCCCGACACAATGGGCATGAAACACCGCGTGGACTCCGCTGTTTATGTGACTTTTGGCTCCATGAACCCCCAGCTCGCCGAGCGTACGGGATTCTCGGATGCGGACGCTGAAACTATCAAGGCCATCCTGCCCAAACTGTTTGAAAATGATGCCTCTTCCGCTCGCCCGGAAGGGAGCATGGAGGTTCTCGAAGTGGTTTGGTGGAAGCATGCATCAAGGTCTGGTCAATGCTCCTCCGCCAAAGTCCATGGTTCTTTGAGTGTGGGAAAAGATGGAAAGGTTGAACTCAAAAATATTGATGGGCTTGTTCCTGAGCAATTGCCTGGGTATTGATCCGCATGATCTGACCCATCACGCCTGCGCCCGGGAACGCGGGTCACCAGACCCGCTCAAACAAGGCATTCCGATTCAGCGGGACGGGTGTCCCGCGTTCCCGGGTGCAAGCGATGGACTTAAAAAACAAACAAAGTACATTACTTACGATATATAATTTGTATAATGTATCCATCTATGCCGTCCCCCCCTCCCCCCAAGATCGAAACACTGCTTGCCCGCGCCATCCTGCGCGGCGGCATCACCACGCGGGATGCCATCGCATCCGGCTTCTCCCGCGACATGCTGTTCAAACTTGCGCGCCGGGGCGACCTTCACCGTGTGGCACAAGGGGTTTATTCGCCGGCGGACGCCTCGGGGGCGACTGAGCGCCAGACTTTGGTGGAGGTCGTTCGCCGCTGCCCCCAGGCGGTTGTTTGCCTGCTCAGCGCATTGGCCTTTCATGAAATCGGGACCGAGTTGCCTCATGATATTTGGATCGGCCTGCCGCGTGGCACGCGCCCACCCCGTGGGTTGCCGGTTCGGGCGGTTTACTTTTCTCCCCAAGGACTGCGGGACGGCGTGGAGACACGCACGATTCAGGGGACATCCGTCCGCGTCACCAACCCTGCACGCACGGTGATGGATTGCTTCCGGCATCGCCGCCAAATCGGCCCGGAAACCTGCATGGAAGCCCTGCGCGATGTGTTGGGAAAGCGGCTGGCCACCCCGGCTGAAATTTCCGATCTGGCCAAACGCCACCGTATTTTCACGGTAATGCGCCCTTACATCGAGGCAATGGCATGAAAGACCCTGTTCGCAATGTTGCGGCTTCCGTCCGCCAGCGGCTCCTCGATCAGCAACGGCGGGAGGGAGGCGATTACGGCCAGTTGGCCGTTCGTTACGCCTCCGAGCGGCTGCTTTACCGGCTTGGCGCGGGCACCCATGCCGACCGATTTGTGCTCAAGGGGGCCATGCTGTTTGTGACCTGGAGCACCCAGCCCCATCGCCCGACCCGCGATCTTGACCTGCTTGGATTCGGGGATCCGTCGGCGCAGCGTCTTGCCGATGTGTTTGCCGATATTTGCGCGATGGCAATTACGCCGGAGGATGGCCTGGTGTGGGACGCGCGGCCGCTTTCGGTGGCGCCCATCCGCGAAGACTTGGAATATGGTGGGCAACGCGTGCAACTTCTGGCGCACCTCCATGGCATGCGCATCCCGCTCCAAATTGATGTGGGATTCGGCGATGCCATCACGCCGGAAGCCACGCATCCCGCATGGCCCTGCCTGCTCGGCTTTCCTACGCCCGCCATTCGGGCTTATCCGCCCGAAACCGTGATCTCCGAGAAAACGCATGCCATGACCGTGCTTGGGTTGGCCAACACCCGCATGAAGGATTACTTCGACCTCCTCTGGTTGGCGCGCAACCGTGTGTTTGACCGGGATATTCTGGCCGCTGCGATTGCCGCCACTTTTGCCATGCGCAAGACCGCCGTTCCAATGGAGATGCCAAGCGGTTTGTCTGATGGATTCGCAGCGGATGCAACCAAGCAGTTGCAGTGGAATGCTTTTTTGCGGAAAAACAAACTTGAGGCGCCGCCGTTGCCGGTGGTCGTGGCGGAATTGCGGGCGGTGTTTTGGCCGTCCATGGAGCGAGCAGGTCAAAAATAGGCGTGGCCGGTTGGCATCTTCCTCAAACGGCGACAAGCATTTCCATGGAAACCTTCTCCCTTCCCATCTCCGCCCTCCAACACTGGATCTTCTGCCGCCGCCAGGCCGCATTGATCCATCTGGAGCAGGCGTGGGCCGAGAATCGCCTGACCGCCGAAGGCCGGGTGCTGCACCGCCGGGTGCATGAAGATCCTTCCGAAAGCCGGGGCGGCATCCGCATTGCCCGTGGGTTGCCGCTGCGGTCTTTGCGGTTGGGTCTGTATGGCGTGGCCGATGTGGTGGAATTCCACCCGCCCGAAGGCAAAGTGGTGGGGGACTGGAAGGCGGCCATCCGGCAGGCGGTCATGGCGGCGGTGGATGGGGAGGTGCATGGCAATGGACCGCGAAGCGGACCCTGTTCTTGGCCAGGGGTGCAACCCCTGGAACCATGCAAAAGTGCTTTCCACTCCAAAGGAGTGGAGCAGCCCCGGGGCATGTCCTCCACTCCTTCGGAGTGGGAAATATCTGGGAGTTCTGATCCAGGGGTTGCACCCCTGGCCAGGAACGGGCACCGCGTCGCGGTGCAGGCGTCCGCCGCCTTCGCCGGCTGGCGCATCCTGCCGGTGGAAACCAAGCGCGGCAAGGGCAAGCGGCTCAACTGCGACCGGGTTCAGGTCTGCGCCCAGGCCCTGTGCCTGGAGGAAATGCTCGGCGTCACCATCGAATCCGGCGCCATCTTTTACGGGGAGACCCGGCGGCGCGAGACGATTCCGCTGACCGCCGACTTGCGCCAGGAAACCGAGGAATCCGCCAAGGGATTGGCGCAAGTGCTGGCCTCGGGGCAAACTCCGCCACCGGAATTTGGCCCCAAATGCCGTTCCTGCTCCCTCAAAGACCAATGCATGCCGCAGGCGTCCCTTGCCGCATCGCGCTGGCTGACCCAGGCCGTCCGCCGTGCCGTCTCCCCGGAGGAAGAACCATGAAACTTCACCTCAACACCTTGTTCGTCACCACTGACGGCGCCTATCTGCGCAAGAAAGGCGAGACGGTGGTGGTTTCCGTGGACAAGGTCGAAAAGTTGCGCGTGCCATTGCTCAACCTCGATGGCATCTGCACCTTGGGCCGGGTGAGCCTCAGTCCCAACCTGATGGGCGCCTGCGCGGAGGCGGGCGTTCGCATTTCCATCCTTGATCGGGTGGGGCGGTTCAAGGCGGCCATCGTGGGGTACCAACCCGGCAATGTGCTCCTGCGCCGCCAGCAATACCGGGTGGCCGACGATCCCGCCAAGGCGGTCCAAGTGGCGCGGGCCATGGTGACGGGCAAGATGCTCAATGCCCGCACGGTGCTGCATCGCGGCCAGCGTGACCATGAGGCGCAAGTGGGAACCCATGTGCGCGACTTGGCATGGCTGGCCGATCGCGCGCTGGTGTGCGAAGACATGGAATCTCTGCGCGGGCATGAGGGCGCGGCGGCATCTCTGTATTTTTCCGGTTTGGATCAGTTGGTGACGCTCCAAGGCGAAGAGCGCGAGGCCTTCCGCCTGTCCGGGCGCAACCGGCGTCCACCCCTGGATCCGTTCAATGCCTTGCTTTCCTTTCTCTACGCCATGCTGGCCCATGACACCCGCTCCGCTTGCGAGGCCGCCGGTTTGGATGCGCAAGTGGGCTTTCTGCATGTGGACCGTCCCGGCCGGCCGAGCCTGGCCCTCGATTTGATGGAGGAATTCCGTCCGTGGTTGGTGGACCGGTTGGCGCTCAGCCTGATCAACCGCAAACAAGTGTCGGCCTCCGGCTTTGTCCGGCAGGAGAGTGGCGCAATCCAGATGGATGACGCCACGCGCCGGACGGTCATCACGGCATGGCAGAAGCGCAAGCAGGAGGAAATCACCCACGCCTATCTCGACGAAAAAATGAGTGTCGGCCTGGTTGCCCATGTGCAGGCCCGGTTGTTGGCCCGCCATTTGCGCGGCGACTTGGACGCCTATCCGCCTTTTTTGTGGAAATAAGCCATGAACATCCTTGTCACCTACGATGTGTCCACTTCCGATTCTGATGGTCCAAAGCGTTTGCGCCGGGTGGCGAAGGTTTGCGAGGATCACGGGGTTCGCGTCCAAAATTCAGTATTTGAATGTACGGTGGACTGGGCGCAACTGACGGAGTTCCGCGCATTGCTTCTGGCCATCATCAAACCGGAGCGGGACAGCCTGCGGATTTACCGGCTTGGGAAGGGATTTGAGAAGAAGAACATCGAGCATTATGGAGCCAAGGTGCCTACGGATGTTCAGGGGGCGTTGGTGGTGTAGGGGAGTGGGGGGGAGGGTGGGGGGGTAGTGCGAACCCGAAGTGACCGCATGGGGGCTGGAGGGTTCGCAGGGGTTCTTTGACAAGTAGATATGGAAGATTGGAGGCGTGAAATGGAAAATTGCGCCTCCGCTTTTGAAGGTTCGCGGAAATGATGTTGTAAACTACGCGCGCTGAACCTGTAAGGGGGAGGCGATCGCGCCCGCACACGCGGGCGCGCGGATTGAAACATTGAGGACTGCATGATCATTTCGCGCGTTCATATCGCGCCCGCACACGCGGGCGCGCGGATTGAAACACGTTTTGGATGCGCTCGGCCATGACGGCGTGGATCGCGCCCGCACACGCGGGCGCGCGGATTGAAACCACTTGCCGGTGATAAGGATGGGCTTGCCGCTCATCGCGCCCGCACACGCGGGCGCGCGGATTGAAACTCGCCGACCAAATCAGCCAAGGCCGGCCACGCATCATCGCGCCCGCACACGCGGGCGCGCGGATTGAAACTACAATTACGCAGCCTTGACATTGGGCCACGATATCGCGCCCGCACACGCGGGCGCGCGGATTGAAACAACGACCACGCCGAATTGCGGCGCAGCCTCCGCCAATCGCGCCCGCACACGCGGGCGCGCGGATTGAAACGATCGTGGCGCCGCCCGCGCCGACCGTGAAGTTGCATCGCGCCCGCACACGCGGGCGCGCGGATTGAAACCATCCGGTCTAGTTGGTACGCGCCCAACCCAATATCGCGCCCGCACACGCGGGCGCGCGGATTGAAACACGAGGAACACGCGCAGCACCCACGAGCCCAGCGAATCGCGCCCGCACACGCGGGCGCGCGGATTGAAACATTGTTTGCCTTGGCTACCTGCTTGACCGCTAACAATCGCGCCCGCACACGCGGGCGCGCGGATTGAAACCTTCGTCAAGCGCTCCCGTCGAAAGAAGCATTGCATCGCGCCCGCACACGCGGGCGCGCGGATTGAAACATCCAATCGAAGAAACTGGGGTTCTCACCGTGGGATCGCGCCCGCACACGCGGGCGCGCGGATTGAAACCAGCAACCCAAGGGGCAGGGCCATGTCCGCGCCATCGCGCCCGCACACGCGGGCGCGCGGATTGAAACTTGAAGGCCGCAGAGAACGACGACTGGGATTACATCGCGCCCGCACACGCGGGCGCGCGGATTGAAACAGCACAGTGTCATGCTCCGGCCCCCAGCCCGAGTATCGCGCCCGCACACGCGGGCGCGCGGATTGAAACATTGATGTGCAGAAAAACTGCCTCTACTATGTCATCATCGCGCCCGCACACGCGGGCGCGCGGATTGAAACATCTGGGCGGCGGCCGAGAGGTGGTCGGCATCGCATCGCGCCCGCACACGCGGGCGCGCGGATTGAAACTTCGCGGATGTCCTCCATCAGACCGGACGACTGGATCGCGCCCGCACACGCGGGCGCGCGGATTGAAACAGGTCGCGCGCGGTGAGGGCCTTCTGGTTCTTCGATCGCGCCCGCACACGCGGGCGCGCGGATTGAAACGGTTTACGCATCGCCATTGGCAGAGGCCAACGCCATCGCGCCCGCACACGCGGGCGCGCGGATTGAAACCATTCACGCCTCGAATGATGATGCGGGAGATGGTGTGTGGCGGTGTGATTGGTTTATCTCGCGTTTCTCTCCGGAAAAAAGTCAAGCGACGGCGGCAAGATGCCGCCGTTACATTAAAAAACCCGCCGACGCTTGCGTCGGCGGGTTGTGCGTTTTTGTCTTGCGTATGGTGGCTTAGGCCGCCACGGCCACCGATTCCAGCACCTTGTTGAAGGTCGTGCTCGGCCGCATCACGGCCACGGTCTTGGCTTCGTCGGGGTGGTAGTAGCCGCCGATGTCCACCGCTTTGCCCTGGGCCTTGGCCAATTCCTCCACAATCGCGCGCTCGTTGTCGGCCAACTGTTGGGCCAGCGGCGCAAAGGCGGCCTTGAGCTCGGCATCGGCGGTCTGCTTGGCCAATTCTTGCGCCCAGTTCAGGGCCAGATAGAAGTAGCTGCCACGGTTGTCGAGTTGGCCCGCAAGGTGGGCCAAC
>CAZVNU010000072.1:7532-9439 GCA_964628335.1 uncultured Phycisphaeraceae bacterium | reverse complement strand
GTTTCGGTGCGCGTCGTTTTGATTGGGGTTGGAGCGGACGCGGCGGGCCGCCGCGGATTCTTTTGGGCGTCGATCCTGACGCGTGGCCGAGGCGGTCCATCACCGGCCAGCCCCGGGGTGAAATGAAGTGCAGGACATGGCCCCATCGCTTCATTTGAGCGGAACGGCGTAGGCGCCGCCAATCAAGGTCGCCACTCCGCCCGTGCCGTCGCGGGTCATCACCAGGATCTGGCGCGCCACCTCCACCGGACCCAGGTTGAAGTTGTCCTTGCGGTAGCCCTGGACGACGATGTAGGCGATGAAGGCGTCGCTGCGGCAGGTGGCCTGCTGGGGGAGCCAGGAGAGGGTGTCGAAATCGGCGTCGCCCAGAGCGGCCAAGGGGCCGAAAGCTTCGCTGGCCAGCACCAAGCCCTTGCGCGCCCCGCCCGCCGCCGACACGCCGCTGGCAGGCGCCTTGCGATTGGCGATGATGCGGTCGGTGTCGGCTGCCGACAAAGTGCCGGTGGGCGCCGACAGGCACCCCAGCACGGCTTGGGGGGCGGTGTTGAGATTGATGACGCCCGGCTTCCAGTTGTCGCCGTTGGCGCCGGTCTTGCCCTTGTATTTTTGGCTGTCCACCTGGAATCGGCTCAGCAGCACTTCGGCGAAGGAGTGCTGCCAGCATTGGCTGGCGCGGGCGAAAGGACCGTTGGAACAGGCCCACTGTTTGCCGGAACCCGCCGGACCCACACTGTCGGCGCCGGGCTCGGGCAAGGTGCCCGCCTGCTGTGCCGCGTAGATGTCGCCCCCGAAGAAGGCTTCCTGGCCGATGGCATAGGAGATGGCGGGGCTGTAGGGCAAGGCCGGCGCGTACTGCGCCACTTTGGCGGCGCTGGAGGTGTCGAACCACGGGATGTCGGTGCGCAGGCGCATGTTCCTGATGCCCAGGCTGGCGGTGTCCTGGACCAAGAAGTAGTTGACGGCGTCGCCGATGGTGTTGCGCAAGGCGTGGTTGATCAAACTGTCGCTGCCACGGTAACTGCCGCCGATGCGCGGGCCGACGAACGGGGCGCGCAGCAGGTCCAGCACGCGGGGGACGCCATCCGCGCGCGAGGCGCCGCCGGCGGCGGTGCCGTTGTTGCGCTGGTCCATCGGACTGCCGACCACGGTCAGTTCCGGGAAGGTTCCGGGATAGGCCGCATCGTCGGGAATGCCGACATAGTTGAA
Organism: uncultured Phycisphaeraceae bacterium; assembly: GCA_964628335.1. Classification (GTDB taxonomy): domain Bacteria; phylum Planctomycetota; class Phycisphaerae; order Phycisphaerales; family Phycisphaeraceae; genus CANIYR01. The sequence continues at coordinate 8,233 of CAZVNU010000072.1, read as the reverse complement.
CCAGAGTTTTTCATTTTGGATGCTCTGGCGGCCGGTGGCATACATGGCGTGCCCGCCGTTGGGGCCGGGGAAACTGATTTTGCTCTTGCCCAGCGTGGACAGGGTGGTGTCGTAGGCCATCCAGTTGGGGTTGAGCGGCATGTGGGCCGCCGTGATGGGATTGGTATGAAACCACAGGTTGGCGGTGGTATCGCGCGGGGGGTAGCGACCGGGGAGGGTGCTGCCATAGAGGCCGCTGCCGACATTGGCATAGAGGTTGGAGCGGTATTCCATGTCGCCCCAATCGTCGATCACATCATCGGGGGCGGAATTGCCCTTGATGACGGGAGGGCGGACCTGGAGCAGGTCGAGTTTCTGGTCCGCACCGAAGGTGCGCACATCCACCTGGTGGTAGACCAGGTCACCCGGCGCGCCTTGGCGGCCGCCGGGCACATTGCGTTCGCCGTTGAGGCAGCGGAGAGGGTATGCCGTGGAGCCTGTCGGCATCGAGTTGTAACTCATCCGGTTGTAGGGATACCAAGCGGTTCCCAGGGTGCCGTTGGTGTTTTGGCCCAGGCATTGCAGCGAGAAATGCTCCAAATTGCGGCTGCCGTAATGGCCGTTGATGTCCGGCGCGGCCGTGTCGCCGCTGATGGCGGTGCCCAGATCCACCTTGTAGGTCTTGCCGTGCACCAGCGAGTAGCCGCCCAGGCTCGCCGAGG
>CAZVNU010000072.1:3006-7522 GCA_964628335.1 uncultured Phycisphaeraceae bacterium | reverse complement strand
GGTCTTGCCGTCGGAGGTGTCGATCAAGCCGGAGATGTCCGATTTGGCGCCGACCGAAGGGCTGGTGGGCGCCGGCTCACCCCCGGTGCCGTTGCGGTAGAACACGATTTTTTCGCCGGGCTTGAGCACGAAATGGCCTTCCGCATCCTTGGCCATGCCGGGCGGCGGGGCGGCGTTGACATAGGCGTCCAGCGGCTTGGAGGTGGACAAGGGGACGCCTGCGATGGCGTCGAAGGAAGAGGCATCCGTTTGCGTGCCGAACACGAAACGCACATGGGTCAGGCGGATGGGAATGTCGTAGGGGTTGGCCACCTCGAAGGCATACGACCCCAGGCCCGCCTCATGGGCGGGCTGGTTGTATTGCATCCCCACGCCGCCGTCGCGGTTCTGGGTGGTGTTGATGTAGATCACCGAATAGTTGGGCCCCGAGGGGGTGGGCGCGTAGTTGTAACTGGGCGCATTGCCGCAGACGAAATACGGCATCTGCGCGTAGAACTCGGTCAGGATCGGCAGCGGCTCCCACCCCATCCAGTGGCCGCCATCCACGGTCACGGCATTGTCGCGGTCGAGCGCGTCGGCCCAGCAGGCATTCATCTGCCGCGCCAGCAAGATGGAGATGCTGGATCCGCTGGGGCACATTCTCTGGAAGGCCCAGGAATAGGGATATTCCCCGTTGAAACTGTCCGAATGGAGGCTTCCCAGGTGGGAACTGTCGGCGGTCTGGATGCCGGCGGCCACCAGACTGGCGACGCTGTGGCCGGTGTTGCCGGCCTGCTGGCTGAGAAACTTCACATCCACGCTGCCGTTGTTGAACAAGGTGCGCCCCTCGGAAGTCTGGCTCAACGACAGGTCGCCGGGACGGGTGGTGGCGCCCATTGCCTGACTTGTCTTGAGCGGCAGCGACGGGCACACCTCGCGCACCCCGCTTGCCGTGGTGACATATTTGCGATTGCCGGCATTGTTCCCCAAAGTCGGGTAGTCGCGCCAGAGTTGCGCTTCGGGACTGCCGTCGTCGGCATGCTCATTGAAATGGTCGCGCAATTTCGCTTCATAGGTGAGCGCTCCATACCGATTGGCACTCTGGTTGTCGCCCGTGTCGGTGGTCCGGCCGCCGCTGGCCCAGTCATAGTCCCAGTCGCTCCAGTCGGCCGGCGCGCGGCCTGAGGGTCCGGCCGCAATGCTTCCCTGGCGGAATGTCTTGGATGCGGGGGACATGCCGCCCAAAAGCGGACGGGCATCGATCTCATGGGTCCCCTCGCCCTTGCGCGGGGTGCCGGATCCCACCGTGCTTGGATCTTGGCCAAGTTCCCCCAGGGCCGTGTTGAGGTTGAGCAGGCCGGAGGCGTCGATGATGCGCACCGCCGCGATGTAGCGCAAGTCGCCTTGCAGGCTTTCGGGGGGATAGAACCACAGCGAATCGCCCACGCCGTCGCCATCGGCATCCACCAGCCGCGGATCGGCCGCATCCAGGTCCTGGAAAACGACGAACTGGTTGTTGGCCATGCCGTCGATCATCCGCCCGGCCGGCGCGTCCGCCGGCACGCGGGCCAGGGTGTTCACATTGACCGGGATGTTGTCGAGGTATTTGTCCGCGTAGTTGAGGAAACTGCCGTAAAGGTTGGTGACTTGCGCCCATTTCCCGTTTTCGGCCTCGATGGGCGAGAGCCAGGCGTCGTCCACCTTGGGATCGCCCATGCCGATGCCGGATGTGACCCTGTACGGGTAGGTGAGTTGGCACGGCGCATTGGCCCGGGTGCAGGTCCATGGATAGTCATGGGGCTCGTACGCATTGAGGTTGCCATCCGCCCCGACGATGGCCTGGATATCCTGCTTGAGACGGGTCAATACCGGAGCCATGTTGCCGGTCGATCCGGCGCTTTGCGTCGAGGACATGCGCATCACGCGCAGATAGGTGATGCCAAGGAGCATCATGAGGAACAGGACGATCAGCACCAGGAACAGGGTGAAGCCTTGGTCTTGCTGCGCGCGGCGGGTGCGGGCGTTTTTCATGGCGGTCTCCGGAAAAATCAAATCGGGAATTTTCGGCCCGAGGGAATGCGGTGGCGGCGGGCGGCGCGTCAATGGTCGACCGGCGACACGCCGCCTTGGAACGGCAGGAACAAGACTTGCCCGCCGGTCACGCGCACCAGTTCATTGGGGTCCAGGCCGGCCGCTATCCGGCCGTTGGCATCCTTGAGCGTTCCCGCCTTGCCGTCCAGATACACGACCACGAGGGGCAGGGCGGTCGGGAACATTTCTCCGGATCCGGCGGTGCCGCCGTAGGGGGCCGTGTCCCATGCATTCCATGGTCCGGGCGGAACGGGTTGCAGCGGGGGCGGATTCTGCAGGTTCACGCAGATCCGGTCGTCGGGCGGGAGGGTGGCCCCGCGCGGGCTGGCGCAGATGGCGAAAGAATCCGCCGCGACGGAGGGATCGGCGAGGTCCGGCACCAGTTCCAGCCCGCTTGGCGCGCCGTCGCGGCGACGCAGACCCAGGACCCGTGCCTGGCCCAGCGAGATCGACTCGTAATCCGTCAGCAGGGAATAGCCGCTCCGGGCCGGCGACAACGCGGCGAGCAAGGCACCGGAAGCGTCGCGCGCCGCCTGGTTGTGCAGGGCGTAAAAAAGGGTGTGGGTATCGTGTTTGGCATCCCAGGACACGATCATGGCCGTGCCGCCGAACCTTGAGCCCGGAATGGCCGGCAGCGTGTTGGCCCGGTTGGCCAAGGTGGCGTAGGCCTGCGCCGTGACGGTCAATTGCTGGAATCCCATCTTCATGCGCTGCGTGGCGCCGTTGGTCTTGATGGTTTCCGAGAGTCCCTTGAAAACGGGCCACGAAAGGCCGACGAGGAGGCTGACGAGGGTCATGACGACCAGCAATTCGACGAAGGTGAACGCCCTTGCTGAAACAGGCCTGGGGAATTTCATCGGCCCTCCCGGTCAAATGAATAGAGATTGTCGCGCGCATCGCCGTCGCGGGCGGACGACGGGTTGTCCAGCGCGTCCCGCACGGCGGGGTCCTTGAAGGCGCCCCACACGCCGTCGGGGCCGGCGGAAAAGAAATAGGGATGATCGGAGGCCGCCACGGCGGGGCGCGGGGTCCCGGCGGCTTTGTCCGCACGCGCGGGTGAGGCCTGCTCATCCCCCGCGATGGCTTCAAGACCCGTCAGCGATTGGCCGTGGGTCGGGGCGGTGGCGTAGAACGCATCGCTGCCGTTGAGGATGTCGGGGTGGGCGTAGGCGCGGTAGGCGAGTTCACGGCCCCAGCCATCGAACAGGCTCAAAAGTCGATAGCCGCTGGCACCGGTCATCAGGGCATGGGTGGCGGCCCCCGGGGTTGGAATCCCCTGGACGGTGGTCGGACATGACGCCCTGAATTGGATGTCCTGCTGGGCCGCATTTTGTTGGAAAACATCCACCAGGAGGTTGCCCTGGCTATCGGGCCAGGTCTTTCCCCCGCCAGTCCAGGTGGCAGGCCAGGTGGCGGACGGCAACGGCGCCTTGAGGTGGTGGTCGCCGACGATCCGGAGCATCTTGCCGGAGGCGTCGATGGACAAGGCGAGGAAGGAGAAGAATTCCATGCTGCTCATCCGGCGGGCGGTGGCGGCGTTGAAGACGGGGCTGGTGCCGATGTCGGCGGTGTGCGGCTGGACCCAGAAGAAGTTCGCCAGCCGGTGGTCGGGCGGAATCGCCGACCGCTTGGCCACGAGGGTGGCCGTGAGCATGGCTTGGCCCATGACGCCGGTCGTGTTGTGCCCTTTTTGCGCCTCGAAGACGACCGCCGCCACGCCCATGACCAAGCCGGACAGCAGGGTGATGATGCCGATGACGACAAGCAGTTCCACCAAGGTGAAGCCGCCGCGCCCCCATGCGCGGCGCCGACTGGTTTCAGGATCGTGGTCTTGTTTTCGCATGGCCGTGGTGATTCGGGTCAGTGTTGCCGCGGCGAAGGGTCGCGCGGGTAGGGCAGGGCGAAGATGTATTCCATCCAGAGGCCGCAGAGGCGGGCTTCCTCGGGGTTGTCCACCACGCCGTCGCCGTCGTCGTCGCGGCCGTTGCACTGCGCCTCGTCGGAATAGGACTGGACCAGGCCTTGGGGGTCATGCAGGCGCACGCGGATGCGGACGAGTCTTGGCCAGTCGGACTGCGGATTGCGCCAATCGGCCAAGGTGCCTTGCTGGTTGACATCGTTCACCGCCTTGAGCCAAGGGGTGATGACATCAAGGTAGTTGGCGACATAGTTGTTGCCGATGCCGTAGTTGAGCGGCATATGGTTGTAAGACAGGAGGTTGATCTGCGTTTCCGTGCCGGTGGCGGCGCCGCCGAGCTTGATCGAAAACCAAGCCCCGGCGGGGTTGGTGAACTCGCCGCCGGCCATGGTTCCCGCCGCGTGCCCCGGCTCGTCGGAAGGCACGATCTGAAGGATGCGCCCCTGCGGAAAGCCGACCATCGGCTCGGAGCGGTACGGGGTGGAAGGCGACAAGATGGTCTCGCTGCCGGTCGCCTCGCCTTGCATT
>CAZVNU010000072.1:0-2996 GCA_964628335.1 uncultured Phycisphaeraceae bacterium | reverse complement strand
TCACATAATTCCAAGTGGCATCGGAGGTCGCCGTTCCGGGCGGGGGGACATTGGTGTTGGCGACCACGGCGCCATGGATGAACCCGCCGGACAAGACTTCGGTGCCCACGGCATAGGGGGTGGCGCTGTTCCAGTTTGGCGTTGTTTCAGTTCCCACCGCCACGGCCAACATCGCGTAATTGCCATTGTCCGTAGGCGGCGCCTGACGAAACCGCTGCCAATTGCTGTTGACGGTGATGAGGTATCCGTTGGGGCGGCCGGCGACCGGATTCGTGCGGAAAGGGCCGGGCCCGAAGGGCTGGGACTGGGCCCACAATTGATCCCCCATCGCATCGCCGAAATTGGTGTTGGCCGTCGCGCTGGCCGCCGTGGCCCCCGCCTGCGGATACGGCCCGGCCACCGGATTGATGTTCTTGTACAGCGTGGCCATCGGCGGATTGCAGGTGTTGATGCTGTAGGCGGAAGGGATCGGCGGAATGGGGAACCAATGGTTGGCGCCGCCAAAGGGGGTCGCCTTGCCGTCATGCTTGTTGGCATAAACGCCGCCATCCTGCCGGAATCCGTAATTGACCAAGCGATACTGGTCATCCTCGAAATGGAAGATGAACGGATCCGGAACATGGATGGCGGGGGCGGTGGTACGCCCGCGCGGCGTGCCCGTGCCGTCCGCTTCACCGTAGTCAAACTCGAAGCCGCGGTACCAGGTGGCGGTTTGGTCGCCATGGCCGTTGAAGCGGGTTCTTGATGGACCGGTGAACCCGGCCGGAAAAGTCTGCGGGCTGAGAAGGGTGGTCGACGGCGGCGCCCAAGGGAACGCCTTGATGGCGTCGTACTTGGGTCCCAGCGTGGCGGAGTAGCGGCTGCGGGAGGCGTCCTTGGCGGCGCTGGCGTGGTTCTCCTCGGGGTACCAGATCATGGCCCCTTCCAGCGGATGGCCGACGGGGTAGGTGTCGATGATGCCGTCTTTGTCGAGGTCGCCCGCCCACTGGATGACCACCTCGCTGCAGTTGGGAACCAACTGCAGGACGGTCTTGTTGAGTTCGTTCATGGTCAGTCCGCCCGCCGGAATCGGCGGAACGGGCGTCGTGCGGCGGCGCGTATCGGCGAGATCAATGCCGGCCTGCGCCGACGGCAGGTTGGTGTAATTGGCGTTGTTGTTCGGAATGCCGGTGCCCAGCAGATTGCCGATGTATTGGCCGGTGGCGGTGTCCGTCCAGTCCGATCCCGCAGCGGATCCCAGGGACCGTTGCCCGACGCCGCGCAACTGTCCGCCCCCCGGCAATGTGCGCACGCCGCACGCCGCATCGGCGATGGCTCCCAACGATCCGGTGGCCGTGTCGGCAGTCTGGCGCACGGTCAGGTCGCCCACGGGCGCGTCGAACGCCGGATCACGCATGCCGCTGGCCGGATTGAGGCGGCCAAGCAATGTCGCCTGGCGCCCCAAACACCAGTTTTGCGCCTCATCCGAATCATCCGTTTTGACGGCGCCGATCCAGATGCGGGCCTGGTCGGAACGGACTTTGAGGGCCGGGTCGTTGCGGTCGGTGGGGAAGACACTGTCAAACACGCGGGTTTCCGCGCCATCGGCCACTTGGTTGGCGTTGGCGAAAAAAATGATTTGGTCGGAGCGCAGGCGGACTTTGTGGGTGGACTTCCCGCGGACGGTGGGGATGTACCCCTCGCGCACGCCGGGGATGATGATGAGACAACCCGCTGCGGAGCCTGGCGTTGCGTTGGGGCCGACGAGTGCGGCGAAGTCGGGGCGCAACTGCCACTCGAGGGCTTCGGATGCCTTGAGGACGGTGAGTTGCGCCAGCCCCACGCGCGTGTTTTTTTGCATCTCACCCATGATCCAGAAGCACACGCCGAGGATGAGGGTGGCGATGCTGCAGGCGATGAGCAGTTCAATCAGGGTGAACCCGCCCCGGTGGACGGAGGGCGTCCGGAGGCTGGCGCGGCGTGTGGGCGGGGGATGGGCTGGCATGGAAAGTTTTCGGAGCGGTTTCAATCGGCGAAGTTGTCGGCATTGCGGAAGACGGCCTCGTTGGCGGACAAAGCCTTGTATCCCTGCCATGGGCTGTTGCCGCCGGCGATCGGCGGGGGGGCGACCAGGGCTTGGTAGAGCGGCGGCTCATCCTTTTCGGTGTTCACGTCGAAAAACAGGATGCCAGGTTTGTTCGGGGTGTACCTTGTATCGGAGAGTTTTGGCGTCACGGTCACGACTTGGTAGGTGCCATCGGACCAGTCCAGCGATGCGTCGCCCGGGATGACTGAGCGGGCGAATGCTTGTTCATCCGCAATGGGGGACACCGCCTTCACCTGGAACAGTGTGCCGCCAGGCGAACCTAAGAACCAGTCGCCCACTTGCAACTTGCGATCTTTCCAGTTCCCTTGGCGCGGATCGGCCTCTGGGTAGGCGCTCCAAAATTCGTCAAGTTTGGCTCCGGCCAAGGTATCCGCACGATCTCCGTTTCGGATGGACGCGTAGGCCTTGGGATACCGCAGCAAAAGCTTGTCTTGGTCGTAGTCGTAAACCAAGGCATAGGTTCGCACCAGCGGCGGAATGGAATACCCTTGATAGTCGGCCGAGGCGACGCTGGGGTCGCGTATCGGCGCTCCCACGCGGCTGCGGGGGAAATAGTTGGTGGGTCGCAGGCCCCCGCCCCCATCGAATCCTCCGTTATAGGCGGAACCTACTCTTGCACGGCCGACCGGCTCATCGGCACCCGAAGGCGAAACCTGGGCCGTTCCCGCCAAGCTGCCAACTCGGAGAAGCAGATTCGAGTTGGCCGGATCCCCCCCGGTGGCGGGATAAGTGATCGGGTATTTTTTGGTGACCGCACCCCCGGCGGGTGTCGCGATGCGGTACACAACCCAATTGGTGGTGCCAAAGACCGTATTCGCCGCGACCGAGCGCATGGAGTCTGCTTCATTGGCCAACAAGTAACCGGCAGTGGCCGTGTTCCCATCTCCCAGTTCCGGCCATTCGGCGCTGG
>CAZVNU010000071.1:0-9519 GCA_964628335.1 uncultured Phycisphaeraceae bacterium | reverse complement strand
AAACAAACTCTCTTGCCGTTCCTTTTGGCTGCTGCGCAGCCATTGGCAGACTGGAAGTCCGCCCTCCCAGCAATCGCGTGCCAGCGTCCCCTCCCTGACGGTCGGGGTTCCTTGACCCGCCAGCCCTGGATGTGGCGCGCTATGCCGCAGCGATGGCGGCCACCGCGCGCCGGCGCCGGGTACGCCAGCGGCGGACTGTTTGTTGGGGCGTTTCGTCAAGGGCAATCCTCTTCTGGTAGACCTAAAACCCAACCCTCACCCCACCCCGCTTGACTTCCTCCACCTCGTAATACGCCACCGGCGCAAAGCCGCCGATGCGGGTGAACAGGTTGTCGGGCACGCGCAGCAGGCGGGCGTTGTGCAACTCGACCGAGGCGTTGAAAAAGGAGCGGCCAAGGGCCAGGCGGTTTTCGGTGTCCACCAGGTTGGCGGTGAGTTTTTGGTACAGGTCCGAGGCTTTGAGCTTGGGGTAGTTCTCGGCGATGGCCAGCAGTTGATGGTGGGCGGCGGCCTGCATTTGGGCCGTTTGCATGCCGGCCGCCACCTGCGCATCGGTGGGGGCGCCGTGGGCGGGGGTGAAGTGATTGGCCCGCAGTTGCGCCATCGCTTGTTGCACGCCTTGTTCATGGGCGGCGTAGGCTTTGACCGCTTCGGCCAGGTTGGGGATCAAATCCGCCCGGCGCTGCAATTCCACCTCCACCATGGCCCAGGCCCGCCGCACACGCTCGCGCAGGCGGATCAGGCCGTTGTACAGGCCGGCGGCGTACAGACAGAGCACCAGCACGGTGTAGAGGGCAAAGCCCAGCACCATCCAGCCGATCTGCCGGGTAATGGCGGGCCCGATGTCGGCGCCCCGGCACAGTTCAAAGGACAGGGGAGAGCAAGAGGCGCACAAGAATCCCAAAATTCCCCAGAGTGCAATCAGCCAGCCGTAGCCGGAGACGATTTGCGCTTCGCTGCGGGTGGAAATCAAAAACATATCCGCGTGTTTGTCGGCAGCCACTTCGGGTTCGGCCATCTCTTGGCAGGCGCGGACCGCCCCCATCACATAAAGCGGGTCGCCCAGGCACATGGCATGCTCGGTAAAGCGGCGGGTGTGGGTGGAATCCATGACGGCATAAGCCGGGCCTTTGCCGTAATACAGCGAATCGCCCGGCGTGCAGGTGCAATTTAAAATGCAGCGGGCATCCATCTTGGCGCCGTCCGGCAAAATGCGGATGCGCCCGCTGTCATCGCGCAGCCAAAACGGCACTTGCGCCCCGCCGGAGTCCACCGTGGTCCAACCACTTTCCACTTTGGTGCGGGTGCGGCTATTGCCTTTGTCATCGGTGTAGGTTTCGGTGACGATGCGGCGCCAATGTTCTTCGACTTCATAGGCGTAATGCACCACGGCGGCCTCATTCAGAAAACTTTGCAGCGGCTGCATTTCTTCGGCGCAACCTTTGAGTTCGGTCAAGCCGATGGTCACGCCGGCGGTTTGGCTGGTGGGGGTGTCCAACAGCAGGCGGCGCCGCTTCATCATCAGCCGCAGGGGAACCAGCAGAATCAGCCCCACGATGGCCAGGCCGATGGCAATGGCCAGGGCTTGGTCGTCGGCGGTGGCTTGGGCAAGAAAGGGCATGCAGGTTGCGCTTGGGGTGTTGGTTTTGATGTGCAACGGCCACTGGATGAATAAGGTCGGCTAAAGCCGCCCCTCCTTCACACCACCCGTCCTTCCTTGAGCGTCACCACCCGGTTGCCTTTGGCCGCCACTTTGTCGTCATGGGTGACCAGCACCAAGGTGTGGCCTTCCTGCTGCAATTCGCCAAACAAAGCCAGGATTTCTTCCGCCGTTTGCGCGTCCAGGTTGCCGGTGGGTTCGTCGGCCAGAATCAGCGCCGGGTTGTTGACCAGGGCGCGGGCGATGGCCACCCGCTGGCGCTCGCCGCCGGAGAGTTTGGCCGGTTTGTGGTGCATGCGCGCGCCAAGGCCCACGCGGGTGAGCAGGGCTTGCGCCCGGGCGCGAATCTTTTGGCGCTTGCCGAACCAATCCAGGATCGAGCCGTCGATCATCGCCGCCACCATCACATTGTCCAAGGCTGAGAGTTCCGGCAGCAGGTGGTAAGACTGGAACACCAAGCCCATTTTTTGGTTGCGGTAGCGATCCAATTCGGCGCTGGAGAGTTGGGTCAGGTGCAGGTTCCCAAACACGATTTCGCCGGAAGTCGGCCGGTCGATGCCGGCGATCAGGTGCATCAAGGTGCTTTTGCCTGAGCCGGAGCGGCCCAGGATTGACACCCATTCGCCTTGGGAGACGCTCATGTTGACGCCTTGCAGGATGTGCAAGATGCGCTCGCCTTCCTGGAATTGGCGATTGAGGTGGGTGACTTGCAAGAGGGGGGGGGCATTACTCATGGCGAAGCGCCTCCACTGGATCTTTGGTCGCGGCGATCACGGCGGGAATCAATGCGCCCATCACGCTGGCCACAATGGCGCAAATGGCGACGGTCAATGCTTCATGCCAGTTGATTTGGTCTGGAATGGCATCGAAGTAATAAAGCCTGGGGTCCCACATCTTGAAGAAGAATTTCCCCTCTTGTTCTGCCAGCCATTGGGGGCGCAATGCGCATAGCGGTCTGAAGGCATGAAACAGGGTCAGGCCGCCGACCAGCAAGCTGATGAAAAAAGCGAGTTGGCCGCGTTCGAAACGGGTGCCGGTGCGCCGCCCGGACCAAGCGGCCGCCGCAGTGGCGCCCGTTGCCACCCCCAGCAACAAAACAGCCCCGGCAATCAGCGACACCAAATGGTAGCCCAGCGCTTTTTGCAGGTTGTTCAGGTGGGTGACCACGAACACCGCCAGCCCCAGCCCCATGGCCGAGCCCAAGATGCCGATGACCAGGCCGTAGCGCACGAACAACGACAGGATGCCCATCCACGAGGCGCCGATGGCGCGCAGGATGCCGATGTCGCGGGTTTTTTCCAGCACGATCATGTAGAAGGTGATGGCCACCATCATCACCGCCACCACGCCGATGATGGCGAACAAAAAGGTCATCATGCCCTTTTCGTTTTTGACGGCGCTGAGCAGGTTGTCGATGCGCGGGATGCGGTTCCACGGGGTGACCGTGTTGTAGGCGGACCATGGCCGCAAGCCGCAGTCCGGGTGCGCCGCGTACAAGTCCGCCACCGCCTGCCGGGCGGCCGCTTGCACCTGTTCAAGCGGGACGCCGGGTTTGCCCGCGACCAATACCTGGGTGCAGCGGGCGGGCTTGACGGTTTTTTGGCCGTCTTGGCCGGTGATGGGATCGAAGTCGGTTTCCACTTCTTTGCTGCCAAAACCCAGTTTGTCCTGCAACCAGTCAAAGGGCACATAGATCCTGTTTTTGTCGGCCTCGAAAAAACCGCTCTTGAGTTCATTGGCCACCGGCAGGGTGCAGGTTTTGGGCTCGTAGTTCCCCGACGGATCCATGAGCGCCAGCCGGATGGTTCTGCCGGTGTAGGTGTTGGCCGGGTTGTATTGGCCGTATTCGTCGCGGTAATGGTCGGGGTTGACTTCCACCCCCAGCACCGCCGCGGGCAGGAATTTTTCTCCGGCATCACGATCAAACAGGCGCGCGGGCAGATGCAGGTCTTTGCCCGCTTGTTTGAGGTCGAAGGAATTCCACAGCGCCATTTCATCAGGGGTTGCAGCCTGATCGGCGAGATCTTGGGAACTCCACATGGGCTCGAACTTCATCACCTGGCCGGCGCTTTGGCCATCCACCCCGACCACCTGCAAAAAGGGCGAGGAGCCGGGCAGGCGCAACTGGGCGCCGCATTGGAGGGTGGCCGTGGCCCGGGCCACGGCGGGGTCTTGCTCCAGTCGCCGGATCAGTTCGTCATAGTGGGAAAAGCCGCTGGTGGGCCGGTTTTCCTCCACATTGCCGATGATCACATCGCCGGTCAGTTTGTGGATGCCGGTTTCCATCAGCCCCAAAAAACCGCCCATCACGCTCATCACGATGATGACCATGGCGGTGCACAGCGTGACCGCCAGCGCCGCGAACAGCGGGATCATGCGGCGGCGCAGGTAGTGGGAGATGAGGAGGAGTTGGTACATGGGGGATCACGAAAGGGGCGCATCCGCGGGTTTGGCGTCCGCCTCGTCCGCCTTTTGCCGGCAGAAATCGATGAAGCGGGCGCGCAAGCCGCGTTGTTCGTAGGAGTCGAAATACCGGCAGGCCTTCCTCCGCGCGATGCCCAGGAGGACTTTGTGGAAATCCTCCGGGATGCCCATGCCTTCTTCGTCGCAGCGGACGACCGTCCGGAAGTCGCCATCCGTCATCAAGCTGGAGATTTCCCGCAGGGTTTCGGCGATGGCCTGGTCCAGCGTCGGCATCGGCAGGGGGATGCGGGGCAGGCCGGACGCGGCGGCGGACGGCGCCGCCGCAGTGGCGGCGGCAAGTGGTGTGGCAAATGGCGCGGCAAATGGCGCGGCAAGTGGCGGGGAAAGGGACGCACTCTTGGACGCCGGCATTTCCCGGGGAGCGTGGGTCAGGAACGGGCGGATTTTGTCCACATCCCACTCGTTGAGGGAGTCCGCCTCCATCCGCAGGGCGAGGGACTGGTTGGCGTGGGCCGGCGCGATTCCCAGCAGGTGGACTTGGACGCCGTATTCCTGCGCCAGTTGGACGCTGACGCGCAGGTCCTCGTCGCCGGCCAGCAGCATGGCGCCGGCGATGGCATGGTTGCGCGCCAAGGTCAAAAGGTCGGTGACGATGAGGGAGTCGGTGCCTTTTTGCTGGCCGTGGGAGTTGACCGAGCCGAGGCGCAATTTGACGCCGTCGAGCAGGGCCAGGCCCACCTGGTCGCGGTCGGGGAAGCCGCGCGCGCCGTCGTACCAGTAGACGCGCAGCACGGGCATGCCTGATTTCTCGGCCGCGGCTTTGCGCAGGGCCTCCAGGCAGGTTTGCGCCCGCAAGGCAAGGGTTTCCCGGGGCTGGAGGTCCCCGGTCAGGGCGATGGCCCCCGCCGCGTACAGGTAGCCCGCATCCACGAAAATGGCGATTTGTCTCATGATGGGTCTTTCTTACGCCTGCGGACGCATCAACGGGAACAGGATGACATCGCGGATCGAGCGCTGCCCGGTCAACAGCATGACCAGACGGTCGATGCCGATGCCAAGGCCGCCGGCCGGCGGCATGCCCACGCGCAGGGCTTCGAGGAAGTCTTCGTCCACATTGCGGAAGGTGGCGCCTTCGTCGTCCTGCCCCTGGACCTGCTCGCGGAAGTTGGCTTCCTGCACTTCGGGGTCGTTGAGTTCGGTGTAGGCGTTGCCCAATTCCATCTTGGCCACATACAACTCGAAGCGCTCGGCGATGTGGGGCGCGCCGGCTTTGCGCTTGGTCAGGGGGCACAGGCTGGCGGGATAATCAATGACGAAGGTGGGTTGGATCAGATGCTGTTCGACGGTGGCTTCCCACACTTCGGAGACGATCAGGTCGTGGGCCTTGTTTTCGGTCTTGATGTGCAACTCGGCGGCGCGGGCTTTGAGTTTCTCGGCATCGGAAGCAGGGAAGCCGTTGTGCTCGACGAACAGGTCGTGATACTTGGCGCGCCGGAAGTTGGAGTAGTCGATGTCGAAATCGCCAAAGGGAAGTTTCAGGCCGCCGCACACCGTTTGCGCCAGGTACTGGAACAGTTGTTCGGCGTGGTCCATCACCGTGTAGAGATCACCGTAGGCCTCGTAGAGTTCCAGCATGGTGAACTCGGGGTTGTGGCGCTGCGAGACCCCTTCGTTGCGGAAATTGCGGTTGATCTCGAACACCTTGGGCATGCCGCCGACCAACAGGCGCTTGAGGTAGAGCTCGGGTGCGATGCGCAGGAACAGGTCGATGTCCAGCGCGTTCATGTGCGTCACAAAGGGGCGCGCCGCCGCGCCGCCGGGGATGGATTGCATCATCGGCGTTTCGACTTCCAAAAAACCGCGCGCTTCCAGGAAGTCGCGGGTGCCTTTCAAAATCTTCGAGCGCTTTTGCATCACCTCCATCACTTCAGGGTTGGTGTACAGGTCGACATAGCGCTTGCGGTAGCGGGTTTCGTGGTCGGTCAGGCCGGTCCATTTGTTGGGTGGCAGGGCCAGGCTCTTGGTGTGGAAGGCGAAGTCGCTGGCCCACAAGGTGAGTTCGCCGGTGTTGGTGGTGCCAAGGCGGCCTTCGGCCCCGACCAAATCGCTGAAGTCGGTGAGTTTGCTGGCCAGGTCGAAAGCCTCTTTGCCCACGGTCTTTTTGGAGATGCCGACCTGGATTTCGCCGGAGGCATCGCGCAATACCAAAAAGGCCAGGTTGCCCATCACCCGGTGCTGCACCACGCGGCCGGCGATCTTGCGCACCGGGCGCTGGTCGAAAATACCGGGCGTCGGCGCGTCGGGCGCGGGCGGGTTGGCTTTGGCGGCTTCCTTGGCGGCGGCTTCGGCGGCCTTGAAGGCGCCGTCGGCCACATCGCTGAAGGCTTCGCGCACCGTACCAATGGCGGTGATGCCGTCGGTGCGCACGCCGTAAGGGTCCAGGTTGAGTTCGTCGCGGATTTTCGCCAGCTTCTTCTTGCGCTCTTCGAGCAATTGCCCGGTGGTGGGCTCGGGCTTGGCGGGGACGTCGGATTTGGGCTGCTGGGGAGCGGTGGACATGGCGCAAATGAAGGGTGAAGGAAAGAGTGCGTGATTGTATGCGGCGGAAAGACCAAGGAACCCCGACCGTGAGGGAGGGGACGCTGGCGCACCGGTTTTGAAATGCACCCGTCCCCTCCCTCACGGTCGGGGTTCTTTGGCTGCGTGGCGCACCAGGAACAAAAAAACCCGCCGAATCCGGCGGGTTTTGGATTGTTTGCAGAGACTCAGGCGGCGGCCACAGCCGGAGCGGCCACGGCGGCTTCCAAGCCGCGGCGCTTGTCGCGCAGACGGCGGCTCTTGCCCACGCGGTCGCGCAGGAAGTAGAGCTTGGCGCGGCGGGCGTCGCCCTGGCGGGTCACATCGACTTGGGCCACGCGGGGGCTGTGGATGGGGAAGGTGCGCTCAACGCCTTCGTTGGTGCTGGTGATGCGGCGCACGGTGAAGTTTTCGGTGGTGCCGCCGCCTTGGATGCGGATGACCACGCCGGAGAAGTGCTGAATGCGCTCTTTGACGCCTTCAACGATCTTCACATGCACATCGACATTGTCGCCGACGGAGAATTTCGGGGGAACTGGCTTCTTGAAGGCGGCCTCGACGGCGGCGATGATGACTTGGCTCATGGCGAACTCACTGTGTTGGGGTCATGGCGTCTGTTGCAACACCAGAGGACCGGAAAAATGCAGGGGAGTGAAACGGGCCGAGAAGTATACGGGGGGGAAGGCTGTTTGTCGAGGCGGGGGGTTGGCAGCCCCAAATCCCGCTTACGGGGTGGAAGAATTGGGGATTGTCGCTTCCCCGGGCTCCGGTAGGTGCGAATCGCGCAATTTCAGCGCTTTTTCACCCTTTTTCCTGGCCCAAATGTTGAGGAATTCCACCCCCAGCGAGAACACCATGGCGGTGTAAATCACGCCCTTGCTGATGTTGTGGTGGTGGATGACCTGTTTGCCCTCGGCGTCCAGCACGGCTTCGAAGGGCAGGCCTTCGGCGATGATGGCCACCCCGACCAAAATCAGGAAGGCCAAGGCCAGGACCTTGACGGTGGGGTTCTTTTCGATGAAGCCCGCCACCGGCTTGGCGAAAAAGGCCATCACGGCGGCCGACATCAGGACGGCGGTGACCATGATCGGCAGGTTGTTGGACATGCCCACGGCGGTGATCACCGAATCCAGCGAGAAGATGATGTCCACCAGCATGATTTGCACGATGACGCCGGCAAAGGCGTTGGCGGCTTTGCCGGGCAAGGAGGCGTGTCCGCCGTTGCCGCCGGCTTCCTGCAGGTGGTGGTGGATTTCCTTGGTGGACTTCCAGATCAGAAAGAAACCGCCGCCGACCAGGATGAGGTCTTTCCACGACAGCAGGCCCAAATCCAGGTGGTCGGGCAGCAGTTTGGGCCAGGAGGCGTTGATGGGGTCTTTGGCCTTCATCAGCAGCGAAATGCAGAACAACAGCCCGATGCGGGTGGCCACCGCGCACAAAATCCCCACGCGCTGGGCCAGCAGGCGTTTTTCCGCCGGCAACTTGTTGGAGAGCAGGGCGATGACAATCACATTGTCGATGCCCAGCACGATCTCCAGCGCCGCCAAAGTGGCCAGGGCCAGCAGGCCGGCGGGGGAGAAGAATTCAATGTCGGCGGCCGCACCGTGGCCGGCGGAGGCGAGGGTGAGCAGGGTGTGCATGGGGGCGGGATTCTACTTCTCGGCTTCATTTTCCGGCTTGATCACAAACGACAAGCCGATCGCCCCACCCAGCAGCACGCCCACCACGCCCAGCGACAGCCAATCGGGGAGGTGGATGTTTTGCCATTCCAAGCCTGTCACGCCGAGTTTTCCAAGGAGATCCGCCATGTGCTCCGGGCCGGAAATCAGCATCAATTTGACGCCGATGAACAGCAGAAGAAATACCAGGGCCGGCTTGAGGAAGCGGAACATGGTCACCAGTGCCGCCAGGCAGAAGTACAGGGCGCGCAATCCCAAGATGGCGAAGATGTTGCTGGTCAGGACGATGAATGGATCGTGGGTGATGCCGAAGATGGCGGGAATCGAGTCCAGCGCGAAAATCAAATCGGTGAACTCGATCGCCACCAAGGTCAGGAACAGCGGCGTGGCCATGCGCTTGCCGTTTTCAACGGTGAAGAATCGGGTGCCATCGAAGTCTTGCGACACCGGGAGGATGCGCCGGGCCAGCCGCACGGCGGGATTCTGGGCGGGGGTGCTTTCCGCATTCTCCTTGAGGGCGGCCATCTTGATGGCGGTGAGGATGAGGAAGATTCCGAACAGGATCAAGATCCAATCGAAGCGGTGCACCAATTCCGCGCCCACACCGATCATGATGCCGCGCAGCAGGACCGCGCCGATGATGCCCCAAAACAGGGTGCGGTGCTGATAGGCCAGCGGCACCCGGAAAGCGGTGAACAGCACTGACATGACGAACACATTGTCCATCGACAGCGATTTTTCCAGCAAATAGCCGGTGATGAATTGCTGGAAGGCGGTCGCACCGGAGACGGTCTGGGTGCCGCCGCCCAATTGCGGCACTGCCGCGCCAAGCCCCAGCCAGTGGTGGTCGTAGGCGAAGAAAATGAACACCGCAAAGGTGAAAGCCGCCGCAATCCAGACCAAAGTCCAGCGCAGGGCCGAGGTCAGCGATTCGGTTTTGGCCTGGCGGTGGAACACGCCAAGGTCCAGGGCCAGCATGGCGGCCACCAAGGCGAGGAACCCGCCATAGGCGGCCAAAGTGGGGAGGGTGGGCATGGGAGGGGAGTTTAGGGTTGTTTTTGTGGCCATGGGCGGTCGGGCCGGGTCGGGGCCAAGGCTGGCGGGTCAACAGTGCACGGGCTTGATGGAGCGCGGGTGTCCTCACCCGCAAATCCGGCGGGCGGCTCGATGCCGCCCGCC
>CAZVNU010000070.1:0-9520 GCA_964628335.1 uncultured Phycisphaeraceae bacterium | reverse complement strand
CGCCTGCAAAAAGCCATGGCCGAAGCCGGCTTCGCCGCCCGCCGCG
Organism: uncultured Phycisphaeraceae bacterium; assembly: GCA_964628335.1. GTDB lineage: Bacteria > Planctomycetota > Phycisphaerae > Phycisphaerales > Phycisphaeraceae > CANIYR01. The sequence goes on along the minus strand of CAZVNU010000070.1, from coordinate 9,474 downwards.
AATGCGAAGACGCCATCACCCACGGCCGCGTGCTGGTCAACGGCGAACCCGTCACCGCCCTGCCGGCCTTTGTCGACCCCTTTGAAGACACCATCACGGTGGACGGCAAAGCCCTGCCCAAACCGCGCAAGGCGCAGACCTCCAAAGAACTGCGCGGCCAGACCATCGGCACCACCGCCCACGACAAGATCGTGGTGCTGTTCAACAAGCCCCCGCGCGTGATCGCCACCACCAGCGACCCCGAAGGCCGCACCTGCATCAGCGACCTGATCCAGGCCGAATTCCCCCAGCGCCTGTTTTTGGCCGGCCGTTTGGATTTTGAAAGTTCCGGCCTGATCCTGCTGACCAACGACGGGGAACTGGCCCAGCACCTGACCCATCCCTCGCAGGGTATCTCCAAGGAATACATGATCACCGTGCGCGGCCGGGTGGAGGAATCCGACCTCGACAAGCTGCGCCAAGGCATGTATGTCTCGGTCGCCCCGGAAATCAAGCGCGTACGCGGCCAGGCGGTGGTCAAAAACGCCCCGCTGGACCACGGCGCTTTCGTCGGCGAAGTGACCATGAAAAAAGCCGTGATCGAGCATGTGAAAATCCTGCGCCGCGAAACCAGCCGCCCGCGCAAAATCCGCCTGGGCGAAAGCGAAGGCGGCAACCAGGACACCACCACCCTCTCCATCACCCTCAAGGAAAGCCAGAAGCAGGATGTGCGCCGCGTGATGGCCAAACTCGGCTTCCAGGTCCGCGAGTTGAAGCGCGTGGCCATCGGCCCGCTCGACCTCAAGGGCGTTTCCATCGGCGCCTGGCGCGTGCTCAGCGGGGCGGAGATGAAGAAATTGCGGCAGGCGGCGGGGTTGTGAGGAGGCGCCAAGATGCCCAGGAGAGGAGTTTCCGCCTTTCACGAACCACTTTGAAAACAAGCCGTTTCGTGAATCTCCGCCCAAACGATGCTGCAATTTTCGCTGCAATGGGCCTCGTCCGCTCCCTCAATAAACCGAAGTTTTCCACCCACCCCTTGAGGTTGCCCTGCCGGCCGCTCCCGCAAGGGGGCGGCCGGTGGGCGGCCTCATTTTACCCAACAGACTGCGCTTACAGCCCGATGGCGTAGATCCGGCGCAGGTCCGTCAAGATCATCCCCAGCGGCTGGCTGATTCCCAGCTGCTTCGGATCCGGCGCGTCCGTCTCCAGCGCGGCCAGGAACGCCCGCAGGTCATCTTGGACGGCCCCTGGCGCCGCTTGGACGGCTGCGGAATAATGATCTGCCAGAGGCGAAGCACATCGCCCCGGTGCTTGCGGATGTCCTTGCTGTCCACCGCTTCGCCCGCAACTTTGCGCCGCGTGAGGTCAAGCCACGCCTTGCCCTTCAGCGCGATCAGGCATTCGGGACCGATGAGCGGCACCCCCTGGACCAGCCGACGGCCGGCCCTGGCGAGCAACTGCCGGAAAGAAAAGATCCGGAAGCCTCGGAAACTGTCTTGCAAAATCCGCTGCAACCACCCCCTAAACAGGCCTAAAAACAGGACTCGAACCAAGCCTTTCAGAACGACAAACCCCCCGCGAATGCGGGGGGTTTGGCGTGAAATGCCGACTTGCAGCATTTTCTTCCAGTGCCCAGGAGAGGACTCGAACCTCCATGCCTGTTACGGCGCCACCACCTCAAGGTGGTGCGTCTGCCAATTTCGCCACCTGGGCGTGGATGGGGCGGGGATGATAACAAAAGTTATTGCACGACGAAAATAATTCTGCAACAATGCCCGTTATGCATGATTCAACCCTTCTTTTCGATTTGGCGCTGGTCTTGGGTACCGCCGGTGTGGTCGCCTTGCTGTTTTATCCGCTCAAACAACCCGCCATCTTGGGGTATCTCTTGGCTGGATTCCTCATCAGCCCGCATACGCAGGCATGGTTTCCCTTGACGGTCAAAGACACCGATACCGTCCATCTGTTGGCCGAGTTGGGCGTCATCATGTTGATGTTTGGATTGGGGCTGCATTTCAGTCTGAGGAAACTGGTGGGGGTTGGCTGGACGGCCGTCAGTGGCGGCCTCTTGGAAGTCGTGGTGATGTTCCTGCTTGGCTATGGAATCGGCAAGGCCTTCGGCTGGAACTCCATGAACTGCCTGTTCTTGGGGTCCATGCTGTCCATGTCCTCCACCACCATCATCATCAAGGCCCTTCACGACATGGGGTTGTCCAAGACGCGGTTCGCAGGGATGGTGTTCGGCATCTTGATCGTCGAGGATGTCGCCGCCATCGCCATCCTGGCCTTGATGTCCGGCATCGCCATGACCGGATCGCTCAATGCCGGGGATGTCGCCACCACCATGGGCAAGTTGTCCGTTTTCATGGCGGTCATCTTGGTGGCGGGCTACTTGGCCGTGCCGCGCCTGATTCGCTTCGTGGATGGATTCAAGTCGCCTGAAATGCTCCTGATCGTGGTGCTGGCCCTTTGCTTTGGCGTGTCCATGGTCGCCTTGTCACTGGGTTATTCAGTCGCCTTGGGTGCCTTTTTGATCGGGGCGGTGGTGGCGGAAACCCGCGAGCATGGCAAGATCACCGCGCTTGTCGAGCCGGTGCAAAACATGTTCGCCGCGATTTTCTTCATCGCCATCGGCATGCTCATCGATCCGAAAATGGTCGTCCTCCACATTTGGCCCATCATCGTCATCACCGCCGCGGTGGTGATCGGCAAAATCGTTTCCTCGGGAATCGGCACCTTCGCCATGGGGAACGATCGGCGCACCTCGTTGCGGGTGGGGATGAGTCTGGCGCAAATCGGCGAATTCTCGTTCATCATCGCATCCTTGGGCCTAACCCTCAAGGTGACGGATGATTTCTTGTACCCGATCGCGGTGTCTGTGTCGGCCATCACCACGCTCCTGACGCCCTATCTGGTGAAGGCCTCCGATCCGCTGGCTTCGTGGTTTGACCGGGTTGCGCCCAAGCGACTGACGGTCTACCTCGATGTCTACACGGAATGGGCGGGCAGGCTCGGGAAAAGCGAAAAAAGCGCCCCCCATGTCCGGCAGATGTTCCGTCGGTGGACCCTTCAAATCAGCCTCAACCTGTTGCTCCTGTCCGGGATCCTGATCGCCACCGCCTGGGCCGGGCGCACTGCGGAAGCCAACCAGTGGACCGTCCCGTCCTGGATGATCAGTTCCAACGCCGTCATTTGGCTGTTCGGCACCCTGTTCACCCTGCCCATCCTGATCGGCATGCTGAGAAAAATGCGGGCAATCAGCATGGCCATCGCCGAAATCAAGGTGACGCCGGCCATGGCGGGAGCCTCCACCCCGATTGTGCGCACGATTGTCTCCAGTGCGCTCCTTTCCATCGGCTTGCTTGGCAGCGTGTTGTGGATTTTGACCCTCACTTCGGCCATTTTGCCGCCTTGGCCCGTGTTGGTGGCGTTGCTGGCCTTGTTGGCGCTGGTGACCGCGGTCATGTGGCGTTCGTTCATCAGTTTGTACGCCAAGGCACAAATCCAGTTGACGGAAGCCTTCACGGAACAACATACGGAACCCACGCCGGAAGACCTCGGTCCGCCCGTGCTCAAGGATGCGCAAGTGCATGTCCTGACACTGGACCCCCAGTCGCCTGCCACGGGAAAACTCATCCGCGAATTGACGCTGCGCTCGGCCACCGGCGCCAGCATCGTGGGCATCGAACGGACCGACGCGTCGGTGGTGAACCCCAACCCGGACGAAGAACTTCGCGCCAACGACCGCATCCTGATCCTTGGCCCCTCAGACCAAATCGCCTCGGCGGTCCAGGCCTTGGGCGGTGAGCAGGCCGTCAGCCAGCGGGTGTGACACCCTTGCAGCCCGGCCTACAATTCTCCCATGAACATCCTTTTGGCCAAACCCCGCGGTTTTTGCGCCGGCGTCCACATGGCGGTGGACACCGTGCAGGAACTCGTCGGACTCATCGGCACCCCGCTGTATGTATTCCATGAAATCGTCCACAACAAGCATGTGGTGGACCGCTTCATCTCGCAGGGTGTGACCTTCGTCGAATCCGTCGACGAGGTGCCCGCCGGCCAGACCGTGGTGTTTTCGGCCCACGGCGTGTCACCGGCGTTGCGCGAACGGGCCAAGGCGCGCAACCTGCGCATGATCGACGCCACCTGCCCCTTGGTGACCAAAGTGCATGTCGAGGCCCGCCGCTACGCCAAGCAGGGCTGCAAAATCCTCTTGGTCGGCCATGCCGGCCACGATGAAGTCGAAGGCACTTTCGGCGAGGCCCCCGATGCCATCACCATTGTCGAGTCGCCGGAAGATGTGGAACAAACCCACTTCAACACCGACCAGCGCCTGGTGTACCTGACCCAAACCACGCTCTCGACCGATGACGCCAAGATCATCATCGACGCCATCAAGCGCAAGTATCCGCACTGCGAAGCCCCGCCCAAAGAAGACATCTGCTACGCCACCACCAACCGCCAAAGCGCGGTGCGCCAGTTGGCCCCGCGTGCCGACCTGACCCTGGTGGTCGGCTCCAAAAATTCCTCCAACTCGGTGCGCCTGACCGAAATCAGCCGCAATGTGGGCACGCCCGGCCGGCTGGTGGATGATGCCAGCGAACTGCAGGACGCCTGGTTTGAAAACATCCACACCGTGCTGGTCACCGCCGGCGCCTCGGCCCCGGAAGACTTGGTGCAGCAACTGGTCCAAACCCTGATCGCACGCTTTGGCGGCTCGGTGGAAGAAGTGGACCTGATCCACGAAGACATGCAGTTCGCCCTGCCGATCCAGTTGCGGGTGCTCAAGAACACCATGAAGTGATGCCCGGCACAGTCATTTCATTTCCGAGTCCAAAATCCGCACCACTTCTTCCTGGATGCGCTTCATCGTCCGGTTGTCGAATGCCACCTTGGAGCCGGTCGCGTTGCACAGGATGGAGAAGGTCGCCGCTTGGCCGGATTTCTCGCGCACCAACACGCCGGAAAGGGTGGAGACGCCGTTGATGTAACCGCTCTTGCCGTAGACCGCGCCCTCCAACTTCACCTGCTGAAAGCGGCGCTCAAAGGTGCTGCCCTGCATGCCGGGGCGGGCCATGCTGGCCAGATAGGCCGGCGCCACTTTGGGGTCGCGCAGCACCGAGGCCACCAGTTGCGCCATCATGCGGGCGGTCACGCGGTTGTCTTTGGACAGGCCGCAACCATCCACCTGATGGTAGCCCTTGAGCGCATCCTCGCCCAATCGTTTGGCGACCGCTTGACGCACCACCGCGCAGCCGCCGCCGAACGAGCCTTGGTAGCCGGTGGCCTTGACCGCCATGCGCTTGAGCAGGCACTCGGCGTACAGGTTGTACGAATCACGGTTGGTGCGGTTGAGCACGGCTTGGAGCGGGGTTTGGATCTTGTGGATCACCTCATCGCCCGCGCCGATCTTGGGCTCTTCGCCGCCAGCGCGGCGGGCCGGGCCGGCCGGCGTTTTTTGCGCGGCCAATTTGCCGGCCAACCACGAGCCGAAATTCAGCGCCGGGTCGGGCAGGGTCGGGCGGAAGGGCTCATCCGGGGTGTAGGGCACCACACCGGCGATTTTCAGGGTGTTGCCGCTGCGGGCCACGATGAACTGCTGGCTCTTGCGGTCGCGGCTGGCGCGGGCGGTGTTTTGCACGCTGATGAAATCGCCCAAGGGGAACACATCCGCATCCACGCCGCCGGACTTGTTGGGGCTGGGGGTGACGGCAAACACATTGTTGTGAAAGTTCAGGCCATGGACCCCCACCCCGTACCAATCGTCCAACTGGTTTCTGGGCCAGGAGTCCGGGTGGCGGTGGGCATCAAACACGCGGTCGTCCACGATCACTTCGCCAAAGCCGGCGGGCGAGGCTTTTTGCGCCGCTTGGCACCAGGCCTCCACCACCTGCCCGGGCGTGAGCCGCGCGGCGGACAAGGTCTTGATGTCGAAAAAAGCCGGATCGCCATCGCCCACCACCACCAGGGCGGGGCGGGCATCGGCGGCGCCGGCGGCGGCCGGGCGGGTCATGAGCAGGGTCTCAAAATTGAAGTCCGGCCCCAGCACATCCAAGGCCGCGGCGGTGGTCACCAATTTGAGATTGGAAGCCGGCACCATCGGGCGGGCGCCCTCCACCTCGGCCAACACCTGGCCGTTGCCCACCTCCACCAATGACACGCTGATGCTCACGCCCTGTGGCGTGGCCTTGGCCAGATAGGCGGCCACTTTGGCCTGCAAAGAGGCATCGGCCCCCGGCGCTGCCCATGCGGCGGGCGCCAAGGCGGTCAACAGGAGCAGCAAGGGCAAGCGAACGGTATTCAGTGAAACACAGGGCATGGGATAGCGCGCAAACGAGGAAAAAGGCATGTTGGATTATCGGTCCACGGCGCCAGAAGCGGCAAAAATGGCGGCAAAAAGACGGCTGCAAAATCACAGCCGCAGCAAATCACCCTCTTGCAGCCCAATCAAGCCATAAGGAGAAGCATCAAACTCGTCCGGCAGATGCAGCAGGCGCAATTTCTTTTTGAAGGCTTCCGGCTGCTTGGCCAGTTCCCGGATGTCGGTGTGGGCCGGCGGCTCGTTGGCCTCATGCACAATCATTTGGGCCGGCGCCAGCCAATCCAAATGGGCCTGCTCAAAACCGGTGTCGCCGGCCCAACCCAACATGGCGCCAGCCGGGTCGGTGATGCGCAGACCCAAACAGTGCAACGGATGGGTGGTCACCCGGCTCTCGACTTTGAAGCCGGCGACTTCGGCCGTCTGGCCCGGGGTCAGCAGCCGCAAATCATAAAAATCCGCCAAGCTGCGGCCCAGTGCGCCGGCCATCGCCGGAGCCAATTTCCGCCACACTTGGACACCGGCCTGTTGGCTGGTCCACAACCGGGGCGTGGGCGGCGCCGGGCGGCCTTCGCTCTCGCATTTAAGGCGCAGCAAGCGGTGGGAAAAACCAAACGACTCCAAACCGTTGCTGTGGTCGCCATGCAGATGGGTCAGCAAAATGTCGGTGACGGCATCGGCCCGCAGGTTGCTCCATGGGCCGCCGGCCTTGGCCCCGGCCTCGTGCAACACCCGGTGGATGGGGTCCGGACAATCAATCAACACCACCCCGCCCCCGGCCTGTGCCGGGGCACGCAACGCCGCGCTGCTGCCGTAATGCAGCCGCGAAAAGGCGTCTCCCGTGCCAAGGATCAGGGTTTCCATGGGCTGCATCGTAAGGGGATAAGGCTTGGGATGGAAAAGTTTTCCATACCGATTAAACTTTCCCGCATGCTCATCCACACCGTCTTCTTCTGGCTTAACGATTCCGTCACCGCCGCCGAGTGCAAGGCTTTTGAAGCCGAACTGGCCGCGCTGATGAAAACCCCCTGCGTGCAGACCGGCCACTGGGGCTCCCCGGCCGCCATTCCGCCGCGCCCGGTGGTGGACGCCTCCTACGACTATGCCATCACCACGGTCTTCGCGACCCTGGCCGACCACGACGCGTACCAGACCACCGACCCGGTGCACAAGACCTTCCTCGCCAACTGCAAGCACCTGTGGAAACAGGTGAAGATCTACGATTTCGAAGCGCGGTAAGGAGGGTCGGCTTCAGCCGACCAGTTGCGCTTGATGACATGCAAAAAGCCTTCGGACAAGCGGCCATGGCCCGCTTGTCCGAAGGCTTTTTCACATACGGGTCTTCAGGTCGGCTAAAGCCGCCCCTCCTCCAGCGCCAACCCCGCCGCGCCGATCAGCGCGGTTTGCGGGTTGGTGATGATGCGCACCGGGATGTCCGCCACCACCGTGTGGTGCGGGGCTTTGTCGAGGAAGGCCTTGAGGAAATGGCCGGAATCAATCAGCCAATCGCTCAAGCGCGGCAGAATGCCGCCGCCAAGGTAACAACCGCCCACCGTCATGCCGGTCAGGCACAGGTTGCCGGCCTCCGAACCCAGAATGCTGGCGAACAGGCGGAACACTTCCTGGGCGATGGGCTCTTGCCGTTCAAAGGCGGCTTTGAACAGCACCGGGCCGGGATCGGTCACGCTCATCAGCATGGCACGCAGCCATTCCGGCTCCTGCGCACGGCCGGAATCTTTCAAAAAATCATAGAGATTGGGCAAGGCCCGGCCGCAGGCCACCCGCTCGGCGCTGACCCGGCCGAATCGGCCGCGCAAGTATTCCGCCAGCGCGTCCTCCGTTTCGTTGCGCGGACCGAAATCCGTATGGCCGCCCTCGCCGGCCAAGACCACATGGCGCGAACCGTCCCAAGCCAACAAGGCTTTACCAAGGCCGGTGCCCGGCGCAAGCAACGCCCGATGCCCCACCCGCTCTTTGCCCGCATGCAGGGTTTTGAAATCCGCCGGAGCCAGGTGGGCGATGCCGGCCGCATTGGCCACCATGTCGTTGTGCAGGCGCAATTGAAAGCCGAATTGCTTTGCAAACTCGGCTTCACTGACGGTCCAACCGGCATTGGGCATGCGGCAGCGCCCGTCCACCACCGGGCCGGCAATGCCGAAAGCACCCTGTGCGATCATCGGCTCGCCGGTTTCGGCCAAAAAGGCGGCGGCCGCCTCCACCACGCCGCCGGTGGTGGAATAGGTGCGCACTTCGCGCAAAATCGGCCGCCCGGCGGCATCGGGCGAAACCAGGGCGAAGCGGGCATTGGTGCCGCCGATGTCGCCGGCGAGATAGGTGGGAGTGGACATGTGAAAGATGGTAGCACAGGCGCAAATGCGGATCACTGCCCGTGCGCGCGCAGCCAGGCAGCCAGAGCCTCTTCGGTGAGTTCGCCGGTGGCCAGGGCGAGGAAGGTGAAATACGCCTCCTCCTGCGTGGCCTCCACGCGCACCTGATTCAAGCGCAAGAAGGTGAGGCCCACCACCAAGGCGGAACGCTTGTTGCCGTCAAGAAACGCGTGGTTGCGGGCCAAGCCAAAGGCATAGGATGCCGCCATGGCGTGCAAATCCGGCGGCGGATCACCATAGGCGTGCAACTGCTTGGGCCGGGCGAGCGCGGAAACAAGCAGGCTCTCGGCGCGCACACCGTCCTGCCCGCCATGCAGCATCAATTGCTGCCGGTGGATGGCGCGCGCCAAGGCTTCCGAAATCCAAATGGGTTCCTTCGGAGCGTTGGCCGTCATTGCGCCAATCTCCGCAAGGCATCACGGTTTTCCCGCATGACCTCTTCCGCCACCTCCATCTGCCTGGCAAACTCGGGATCAGCGGGCGACAGCCGGTAAACCCCCGGTGATTCGGCCACGAAAAACAGTTCATCGCCCTTGGTGACATGCATATAGGACAGCGCTTCCTTGGGCAGCACCACGCCGAGCGAATTGCCGATTTGAGTGACTTTGGCTTTGAGCATGGGATTCTCCATTAAAAAGAGGACGGCTACATTATAACAGCCATTATAACAAACCCAGGGCTGGCGGGTCAAGGAACCCCGACCGTCAGGGAGGGGACGCTGGCACGCTATTTCAGCGGTTGCTCGTCCCCTCCCTGACGGTCGGGGTTCCTTTTCAAAGGGATGACGCG
>CAZVNU010000069.1:0-9732 GCA_964628335.1 uncultured Phycisphaeraceae bacterium | reverse complement strand
CGCGCATGAAGCAGTTGCGCCGCCAGATGCAGATCATTTTCCAAGACCCGGCCGGCTCGCTCAACCCGCGCATGACGGTGGGTGAAATCGTCGCCGAGCCGATGGTGGTGCACGGCACCCACAGCGGCAGCGCACTTGAAGACCGTGTGGCTTGGCTGCTTTCCAAGGTGGGTCTCAAGCCCGAGCATGCCGAGCGCTATCCGCACGCCTTTTCCGGCGGCCAGCGCCAGCGCATCGGCATCGCCCGCGCGCTGGCGCTGTCACCCAAGTTGATCGTCTGCGATGAGCCGGTGTCGGCGCTGGATGTGTCGGTGCAGTCGCAGGTGCTCAATTTGATGAAGGATTTGCAGGAGGAATTCGGCCTGTCCTACCTGTTCATCGCCCACAATCTGGCGGTGGTCGAGCATTTTTGCGACCGCATCGCGGTGATGTACCTTGGTCGCATCGTGGAGACCGGCACCCGCGACGCGCTGTACCGCAATCCGCTGCACCCCTACACCCGCGCCCTGCTGTCGGCCGCGCCCATGCCCGATCCGCGCGCCACCAAGCGCCGCATCATGCTGCTGGGCGATGTGCCAAGCCCCATCCGCATCCAAGGCGAAGACATGACGTCGAAATTGGCCAAGATGCGCGCCGCCGAACAGGCGGAATTGGCTGCGGCCAAGGAAGACGGCATGGAGTACATCACCCGCTCCAGCCTGCTCAACCGGCCAGCCTTGGTCGAGGCGCCTGATGATCCTGGGCATTTCGTTTCGTGCCACGGGTTTGATGAGGGTGGCGCGCCGATTTTTGCGGATTGAAGGAGGGTCGGCTTTAGCCGACCAGATGGCACAAGCATAAATCAAACACCATCGAGGCCTGCGAACATCCTTCGCAGGCCTTGATGGTGTTTGGTTTTCTTTCATTCATGGTCGGCTAAAGCCGACCCTCCTGTGGCGCCCACCGTCAATGCGGCGGTTCCCAACACATCCGCTTTCTTTTCCTGATGCAGGGCCTGCCGCTGGGTGGCCCAGTTCGTCATGCGCAAATCCGGGGCATCCGGCCCGTCCTGGGTTTTAAGGATGCGATAGGCGTTGTCGCGCTGGGCCGGCACAAAACCGGCGTCGCGCACCAGGCGGCAAATGAGCGGCTCATCCAGGCAATGGGTGGTGCCGGCGGAGGACACCACATTTTCCTCCATCATCACCGAACCCATGTCGCTGGCGCCGTAGAACAGGGCCAATTGGCCGGTGTGCGGGCCCATGGTGACCCACGACGAGCCGATGGAGTGGATGTTGTCGAGGAACAGCCGCGAGATGGCCGACATGCGCAGGTATTCGGCGGCACCCGCCATGCGCAGCGTCTTGCCGGCTTTGGGCGCACAGGCCCCGCAGGCTTTTTTGTCGTCGGGGTCCACCTGCCCGGCCAAAACCGCATCCGCCAGCACATCACCGGGAAAGGGTTGGCCGCTTTCAAAATCGTAATCCGGCAAGTCGCCCAAGGCGGTATTGTCGCGTTGGAAGGGCCAGGCGATGAACGACAGGTAACGACCCGGCCAGTTGTTTTGGATGGCCTCATCCTGGCGCTGGCGAATCAGCGCCATGTGTCCGATGCGGTCGGCCACGCCTTCGAGGTGGCCGAACATCATGGTGGCCGAGGTCTTCATGCCCAGCCGGTGGGCGGCGCCCATCACATCCAGCCATTGTTGTCCGGTGGCTTTGCCCGGGCCGATGCGCCGGCGCACATGCGGCAGAAAGATTTCACCGCCGCCGCCGGGCAGGGAATCCAGGCCGGCTGCCATCAGTTCTTTCAGCACCGCATCCAGTTTGGCCAGCCAAACCTCGCGTGGCAAGGTGTCGCCCTGGCCCGGCGCGGTTTTCGGAAAGCCAGGCAGGTCGAGCACGGCGACGAATTCCACCACTTCCGGCGGCGAAAAAGCGTGCAGATGGACGCCGGGGAATTTGGTTTTCAGGTGGCGCAACAGGTCGGTGTACCAGGCCAGGGGCAATTCCGGATGCATGCCGCCTTGCAGCAAGATCTGGGTGCCGCCGATGTCGATCAACTCCTGCACTTTTTGGTCGATTTGCGCCTGCGACAGCACATAGGCATCGCCGTCGCCAAGGTCGCGCTTGAAGGCGCAAAAGGTGCAGTGCGCCGAGCAGACATTGGAATAATTGATGTTGCGATCGATCACATAGGTGCGCGTCGAACCGGCCTCGCCATGGATGCGCGCCGCCATCGCCGACGACCAGCGGCCAAGCTCGGGCAACGAGGCTTCGTGGTACAGGCGCAGCGCGCCTTGGGCTGACAGCCGGTGGGTGCCGGCAATGAGTTCAGGCAGGCGCAAATCGTGTTCGAGCATGGGTGGGATTGTAGATGCTGGGGGCCGGGGGACCGGCGTTGGCCCGCCGGAGCTTCAGACTTCCGTCTTGTGCACGGTGAAGAAGTCATTGCCCTTGTCATCCACCACGATGAAGGCCGGGAAGTCCTTGACTTCGATCTTGCGCACGGCCTCCATGCCCAATTCCTCAAAGGCCACCGTCTCGACCTTGACGATGTGGGATTGCGCCAGAATCGCCGCCGGGCCGCCGATGGAGCCGAGGTAGAAGCCGCCGTTTTTGTGGCAGGATTCCACCACGCCGGGGGAGCGGTCGCCCTTGGCCAGCATCACCATCGAACCGCCCAGGCTCTGGAACAGCGGGATGTAGGTGTCCATGCGGCCGGCGGTGGTGGGGCCGAAGGAACCGCTGGCCATGCCGGGCGGGGTCTTGGCCGGACCGGCGTAGTAGACGGGATATTGCTTGAAGTATTCCGGCATCGGTTCGCCGGCGTCGAGCATCTGCTTGATGCGCAGGTGGGCGGCATCGCGGGCCACGATGATCGGGCCGGAGAGCAGCAGGCGGGTGCGCACCGGGAACTTCGACAGCACGGCGCGGATCTGGTCCATGCCCATGTTGAGATCGATGCGGATGGGGGGCGCCAGGGTCGGCGCCTCGGCCGGCAGGTATTGGGCCGGATTGGTTTCCAACTGTTCGAGGAACACGCCATCCTTGTTGATTTTGCCGAGGATGTTGCGGTCGGCCGAGCAGGAGACGCCCAGGCCGATCGGGCACGATGCCGCGTGGCGGGGCAGGCGGATGACGCGCACATCGTGGGCGAAATACTTGCCGCCGTACTGGGCGCCGATGCCGCAGGTCTGCGCAAGTTTCAAGACTTTCGCTTCCCATGCGGTGTCGCGGAAGGCACGGCCGCCCGGCGAGCCGGTGGTCGGCAGGTTGTCGAGATAGCCGGTGGAGGCCAACTTGGTGGTCTTGAGTGTCATCTCGGCGCTGGTGCCGCCGATGACCACCGCCAGGTGGTAGGGCGGGCAGGCGCTGGTACCCAGATCCTTCAACTTGCCCTTGATGAAAGTTTCCAGGTCCTTCTCGTTGAGCACCGCCGGCGAGGCTTGGTACAGGTAGAACTTGTTGGCGCTGCCGCCGCCCTTGGCGACGAACAGGAAGTTCATCTCATGGTCGTGGTGCGCGTCGGAGTAGATGTCCACTTGCGCTGGCAGGTTGGTGCCGGTGTTCTTTTCCTTGAACATCTCAAGCGGCGCCAATTGCGAGTAGCGCAGGAAATTGTTCTGGTAGGTGTCGTAGACCCCTGCGGACAGGGCTTCGGCCTCGTCGCATTCGGTCAGCACATAACGGCCCTTCTTGCCGGCGATCAGCGCGGTGCCGGTGTCCTGGCAGGAAGGCAGTTTGCCGGCCGAAGCCACCACCGCGTTTTGCAGCAGGGTGTAGAGCACGAAGCGGTCGTTGTCGGAGGCTTCCGGGTCCTTGAGTTCCTCGGCGATCTTGGCCAGATGGCGGGGGCGCAAATAGAAGGCCAGGTCGTGGAAGGCTTCCTTGGAGAGCAGGTGCAGCGCCTCCGGCTCCACCTTGAGGAACTTGCGCTCGCCGCAGTCCACGATGGACACGCCCTCTTTGGAGAGTTGGCGGTAGACGGTGGTGGTGTCTGGGGCGGGCTGCAGGATGGCTTCGTATTCGAAAGGCATGGGGGAAATCCTGAATGCGTGGAATGGGGAAGGCGCAATTTTAGCCCAAAACAAAACGGCGCCTTGTGGCGCCGTTTTGTTTTTGAGTGGGCTGGTTTTTCACTTCATTTCAAACATCTTCTTCACCGCATGCACCGTCAACTGGCGCCCGGCCTTGGCGATGGCCTCGGTCAGCGGGATTTCCTTCGGGCAGACTTTGACGCAGTTCTGGGCATTGCCGCAGTCGGCCACGCCGCCTTCGTTCATCAGCATGTCCAGGCGGTCGGTCTTCAGGGTGGCGCCGACCGGGTGGCTGTTGAAGTACATGGCCTGGGCGATGGCTTGCGCGCCGACGAAGGCGTTGTCCTTGGTGAACTGGGGGCAGGCTTCCAGGCAGCAGCCGCAGGTCATGCACTGGCTGATCTTGTAGCGCTCCTCCTGCGATTCGGGCGTTTCGCGGGCGCCGGGGCCGGCGTGGTGGGTGCCGTCGATGGGCACCCAGGCTTTGAGGTTCTTGAGGTTCTCGAACATGCGCGAGCGGTCCACCCACAGGTCGCGCACGACCGGGAACTTGCTCATCGGCTGCAAGGTGATGGTGTTCTGCGCTTCCGGGTCCTTGAGGATGTCGGCCACCATGGCCGAGCAGGACTGGCGCACGCGGCCGTTGATGACCATGGTGCAGGCGCCGCAGATTTCTTCCAGGCAGTTGCAGTCCCACACCACGGGGGTGGTCTTCTTGCCGTCGGCGGTGGTGCCCTTTTCGGCGATGGCCAACAGGACGGAGATGATGTTTTGGGCGTTGGCGCGGGCCACGGTGAAGGTCTCAAAATAAGGCGCGCTGTCGCGCGAGTCTTGGCGTTGGACCTTGACGGTGAAGGTGGGGGCGGCGGCGGGGGGGAGTTCGGAGAGCATGGGGGAATAAGGGTAAAAGTTTGTGTGGTGGCGAATGACGCGGAACGGTGACAGACAACCGAAGCCAACGCGGCGGGCCGCCGCGTCTACTTTTCAATCATTCGTATACACGCGCGGACGCAATCCGACCAGCGGCAACGGAATCGGCTCGAAAATGATCTTCGCCCCCTTGGTTTCGGGGTCGAACGACACCTTGGTGGTGCCGTGGAAGTTTTCGTCGTCGCGCCGCTGGAAATCGTCGCGGTAATGCGAGCCGCGCGATTCCTTGCGGGCGATGGAGCCTTCGATGATGGCATCGGCGTAGATCAGCATGTCGCCCAGGACGCGGGTGAAGGCCACCGTTTGGTTGGCGTGGCCCAGGTTGGCGTCAGCAATGCCGATTTTTTCATAGCGTCTGCGGAATTCGGCCAATTTGGCGCGGGCTTCGAGCAAACGGGATTCGCTCTTGACCACGGTGGCGGCCAGGGTCATTTCACGGCCCAGTTCGGCGTGCAGGGTATAGGGGTTTTCCCCGCCCTGGTTGGCGATGAGTCTTTGCACCTTGGCGTTTTCTTGGGCCACCACGGCATCGTAGAGTTCCTGCGGCTGCTCGGCGGCGGGCTTGCCGACGAAGTTGGCGCCCTTGGCGTAATTCGCCACCGACATGCCGCAGAACAGCCCGTCAAAGATGCACGACAGCAGCGCGTTGGCACCCAAACGGGTGGCCCCGTGGTAGGCGTAGTTGACTTCGCCGAAGGCGTACAGCCCCGGAATGTTGGTCATCCCGTTGGCCGGGGCGCCGAACTCCATGCCTTCATTTTTCCTGCGGCGGTCCTCCGGGCGGGCGATTTGGTCCGTTTCCGGGGTGTACGGGGTGTAGGAGGTGTACAGGCCACCCATTGAATAGTGCGCGGCGGGGAAGATTTTCATCGGCACTTGGCGCGGGTCGTCGCCGGTGAATTTCTGGTAAATCTCCAGGATGGCGTGCAGTTTGTTCTTGGTGGCATCGGGCAGGTGGGTGATGTCAAGGTAGACCATCGGTTGGTCGTTGATGCCGTAGCCTTCCTGCCATTTGAAGAAGATCTCGCGGGTGGCGATGTCGCGCGGCACCAGATTCTTGTACTTGGGGTACTTCTCTTCAAGGAAATAATTGCGCTCAGCCTCGGGGATTTCGTTGGGATGGCGGGTGTCGCCCTTTTGGCGGGGCACCCACACGCGGCCGCCTTCGCCGCGGGCCGATTCGCTCATCAAGCGGCACTTGTCCTCGCCGGGCATGGCGGTGGGGTGGACTTGGATCATTTCCGGGTTGCCCAAGACGGCGCCGGCCTGGTAGCAGCGGGCGGCCGCGCCGCCGGTGCAGATGGTGGACATGGTGCTCTTGCCGTAGACCATGCCGCAGCCGCCGGTGGCCATCACCACCGCGTCGGCGCGGAAGGCTTTGATTTCCATGGTCTTCATGTCTTGGGCCACGATGCCCTTGCAGGCGCCGTCGGCGTCGATCACCGGCCAGAGGAATTCCCAGAATTCGTACTTGGTGACCTTGCCGGCCACTTCCATGCGGCGCACCTGCTCGTCCAGGCCGTAAAGCAGTTGCTGGCCGGTGGAGGCACCGGTGAAGTGGGTGCGTTTGAACAGTGATCCGCCGAACATGCGCAAATCGCGGAAACCTTCCTTGGTGCGGTTGAAGGGCACGCCCATGCGGTCGAGCAGGTCGATGATTTTCGGCGCCCAGTGGGTCATTTCATAGACCGGTGGCTGGTGGTTGAGGAAGTCGCCGCCCAGGAGCGTTTCATCCATGTGCTGCCACTCGGAGTAGCCTTGCTGGCGGGCCACTTCGTTGCAGGCGTTGATGCCGCCTTGGGCGCAGACGGAGTGGGAGCGCTTGACGGGGACCATCGAGAACAGGTCAACTTGGGTGCCGGCTTCCGAAATGCGGAGCGAGGCGGCGAGACCGGCGAGACCGCCGCCGACGACGATGACGCGGGGGGCAGTGGAGGGGGACTTGGCCATGGGAATGCGGGATTAAGAATGAATGAAAGAGAGGGAGGGGAAGGGTGCGGGGGCGGGCGGCGGATCAGCGGTTTTGCTGGGGAACCGCCAGGGGTTCTTCGTGCCCTTTGAGACGGATGGTTTGCAACTGGCCATTGGGGGTGAATTCCGCGCGGAAATGCGGAGTTTCGACCACGGTCTGATTGACGGAGCGGCTGGTGCGGAACAGCGCGCCGTCTTCCTTTTCAAGCACCAGTTTTTCGCCGTATTTGTACAGGTCCTTGGTGGCTTCAAAGGCGCGCTTGTCCGCATCGGTCACCTTGTAGGTCAACGAACCGACAAAAGACATGACGGAGAACGCGGACAGAATTGCAAACAGGCCGATACAGAAAACGCCAAAGCGTTTTTGCGCGCCCACCGACAGGGTCAGGCCCCAGGAAATGGCGGCGGTCCACAAGCCGTTGGCGAAGTGGTACACCGTGCCAAACACCCCCAGAATGTAAAGGACCAGCACCCAAGGCGAGGCTTGGATGGCAATGGCCGTGGATTGCTTGGCAAAGGGAATGATGCCGTCCACCGGGTCGATCGCGTAACTGAAAAAAGGCGTCCACACGCCGAGCCGCCAGCGCAGGGTCGCCACATGGAACAGGATGAAGGCCAGCGCCACGAAGCCGGTGATGCGCTGGGCCACATAGCGACGGTGGCTCCAGCCGCCATTGCGGGCCACGGCGTATTTTTTACCATTGAGGGCGTAAAAAATACCCAAGCCGGCGTGGAAGGCCAGTGGCAGCCAGATCAGGCCGATTTCCATCAATACCAGTGCGGGTTGGCTGTGGATCCAGTCCACTTCGTGCTGAAAATCGCCCATCAACATCTGCGCGTTGGTGAACAGGTGGAAGCACATGAACACGCCGATGGGCACTAGCCCTGAGAGCGAGTGCAGGCGGCGGAGAACGAAGGCGTTCTTCTCCATGAAACTTTGCTTGGAACCGGATTGAACGGGGGCGGTGTGGGACATTGTGAAGTGAAAGGGTGGTGGGTGTGAAGGTTTGTCGGGGGCGGCCAAGCCAGGATCGGGCCGGAAAATCAGGCCGCCACGGCGGTCGAGCGGGCCATCCAGGCGGCGCGCACATAAGTGTCGCGCAATTCGTAGAGGGTGGATCCCAGGGCGTTTTCTTCCTCGGTGGAGAGGTTGCCCTTGGTTTTTTCCTCAAGCATCACGATGGAATCGAGCAGGGCTTTGGCGTAGCCCAAGTCCTGCATGGTGCGGCCGGAGCGCGGGTCGGCGATGGCGCCCATCATCATCAGGCTTTGGGTGGCCAGGCTCTGCAGCAGGCCGTTGAACGAGGCGGCATCCTGCTGGCGGCCGCGCTGGGGCATATGGGCGGCGGGGGCCGGCTTGGCGGCCGCTTCCTTGGCGGCAGCATCGGCCTTGGCTTTTTCAGCCAGTTTTTCCTTTTCGCGCTGGGCCTGGGCTTTCCAATCGTCGTCGCTTTGAATGAGCATGTTTTTGGGATGGGGGAAAATTGGAAAAATGAATTCAAGGAGTGCCGGTTGCGCGATCAGCCGGGGGGCAGCGCGCTCAAATCAATGGCATGGGCGTCGTCTTTTTTGGCACCGGGCAAAGCAGCCTTGGCGCGCGCCGATTTGCCGCTGCCGCGGGCCATGGCGATGACGCCGGTGCGGGCCATGTCCAAAATGCCAAAGGGGCGCACCAAGTCGAGGAAGGCGCTGATCTTTTCTTCGGTGCCTTCGAGCTTGACGATGATGCTGTCGGCGGCGACATCCACCACCGCGCCGCGGAACAACTCGGTCAATTGCAGAACTTCGGTGCGCACGCCTGGCTTGGCGGTGGCGATGGAAACCAGCGCCAGATCGCGCTCCACCACGGCGGCGATGCGGTAGTCGGCCACCGTCACCACGGCCACCAGTTTTTCAAGTTGCTTGCGCACTTGTTCCAGGATGGCGTCGGTGCCCAGGACCACGATGGTCATGCGCGAGAGCTCGGGGTTCTCGGTGCGGCCGACCACCAGCGAATCGATGTTGAAGCCGCGGGCGGCGAACATGCCGGCGACCTGGGCCAAAACGCCGGGTTCGTTGGTGACCAAGGCGGCGATGATGTGGCGATGAATGGGTGCGTTGCTCATGGAACGGGCATGATAGTCCGAAAAATAAGGAGAGGTGAAATCCGGGGGGCCAAGGCGGGAGAAGGGGCGCTTGGGAAAAGCCTGCATGGAAAAAAGGAAGCCCGTGGGGGCTTCCTTTTTGGGAATTCAAGGTGGGCACTGGGTTAGCGCAGCGGGTAGTCAAACTCGGTCAGGCCGGTGTTGCGGTTCAGGAACAGAATCATCTGCACATCGTCATGAATGGCGCGCATGCGGTTGTTCTGGGTGCGGGCGAACAGGTTGAAGTTTTCTTCGTACGAGCGGGTCAGGGACTGCAACCGGGGCGAGGGGTTCACGCGCACCTTGGCGGGGGACAAACGCGGCTCTGACTTGGCGGTCCGTTGTTGGGACGATGCGCAGCCCACGGAAGCCATGAAGGCAAGGGCGGCGACCAGAGCGAGCGAAGATTTGAGCATGGGGTTGAGTTTCATCGTCTGATCCCTTGGGAAGGATGTGAAAAAAGAAGTGCGCGGCATTGTGCCTGCCAATGCCAGCCCTGTCAACTTTTTTTATGGGGTTATGTCCAAAAATGCCCCGCAATCATGAATTGGGTTCAATCTGGCGGTTTTCGCGGCGGATTTCAGGGCTGGCGGGTCAAGGAACCCCGACCGTCAGGGAGGGGACGCTGGCACGCGATTGCCGGGAGGGCGGACTTCAGTCTGCCAATGGCTGCGCAGCAGCCAAAAGGAA
>CAZVNU010000068.1:0-9737 GCA_964628335.1 uncultured Phycisphaeraceae bacterium | reverse complement strand
GAGCAAGTCCGCATCCTGCTGCTTGGTCAGCCGCACCCGGCTCGACAGGGTGCGGATGGTTTTGGCTTTGGCTTCGATGCGGTCGAGCAGGGCATCCAACTCGGGGCTGAGCACTTGCGGGGGCGCCATGGTTTCCGCGGTTGCCTCCCCATTTGCTTTGGGCGCCGCGATGGCGGCCGGTGGCGTCAGGTCCTGCCCCCGCGCAGTCATGGCAGTCATGGCGGGCAGGGCAAGCAGCACGAGCAGGCGGGGGGTGGGGTGGCGCATGGGGTTCACATTCCCAATTCTTCCAGGAGGGTGGGCTGGTTCAGCGCCATGATGCGGATGTTGCGGAACCAGATGTCGGAGTCGCCATGGTCCTGCAAACCGATGTAGCCGAATTTGAGCTTGCCGAAGGTGGGGAAGGTTTCCGGCTCTTTGCCGAATTTGCTTTTGGCCAGCCGCTGCTTGAAGTCGTCGCTGTCCATGTCGCAGGTCACCACCCGCTGGCCGTTGAGCCAATGCTCGATGTGGCCGCCACGGGTGACGGCGATGCGCAACTGGTTCCATTGGCCGGCCGGCTTGAGGGCTGTTTCGCGGGTGGGATACAGGGCGTAGAGGGCGCCGGCATGGTGGAGCATGTCCATTTTTTCGCCCATGTGGCCTTCGCGGTCATCGCGCCAGGCCGGATCGAGGATTTGGCACTCAAAGGCGGACTGCCAGAGTTCATCGCCGCGTTTTTCCGCGCCGCGGTAAAGCACGCCGCTGTTGATGCCGGGGGCGGTTTTGTACTCCAACTCCAGCACGAAGTCGCCAAACTGGGCTTTGGTGATCAAATCGCCGCAGCCGGCATCGGGCTTGATGTGCAGGGTGTCGCCCTCAATGGCCCAGCCTTTTTTGGGCATGTCCGCTTGGCCGTAGCCGCGCCAGGCATCCATGTTTTTGCCGTCGAACAAAACGGTCCACGCGCCGGGGACGGGGGTTTTGGCCGGGGCGGGCAGTGGCGCCGCCGTCGCACAGCCGGCCAGCCAGGTGATTGCCATCGCAAGGGCGGTCAGCCGGGAGGCCAGGCGCAGGGCGCTCGACAGGGGGGGGCAAGTCGCCTCGGGGCGGGTGCTCGGCGCGGGGTGGCAACAGGTCATGAAGGGGCCGGGAAAGGGGGGTCAGTGGGCGGTGGCGATGCAGGCCAAGTCGGCGGCGGTCGAAGCGATCGGGCCAAGGCCCGATAGACGCGCGCCGTCGGGGGCGTATTTCACTTTTCCCGCGACGATCGTGCCCACCACATTGCCCTGCAATTCCCAGCCATGGAATGGGCAGTTGCGGCTTTTGCTGGCGAAGGCATCCACATCCACCTGCCAGCGTTGCTTGGGGTCGATCACCGTCACATCGGCGTCGGCGCCCACCGCCAAATGGCCTTTGGTCGCTTCCAGTCCCACCAATTTGGCGCCGTTCCAGGTCAGCATGGCGATCAGGCGGGGCCAATCCACCACCCCGGTCCACAACAGGGCTTTCATGTACAGGGCCAGCGCCGGCTCCAACCCGATGATGCCGTAGGGGGCTTCGGCAAAGGATTTGGCTTTTTCCTCGGCGGTGTGCGGGGCGTGGTCGGTGGCCAGCACCTGGATGGTGCCGTCGCGCACGCCTTCGACCAGGGCCGCCACATCGGCAGCGGTGCGCAGCGGCGGGTTCATTTTGTGGTTGGTGTCGTAATGGGCGCAGCCAGCGTCGGTCAGCAGCAGGTGGTGCGGGCTGACTTCGCCGCTGATGCGGCACTCGGCCGGGTCAAGGCCAAGATCGGGGGCGTCTTTGGCGTATCGCGCCCGGGCTTGGCGCAGCAGTTCGATGCCGCCGGCGGTGGTCATGTGCTGGGCGTGGTAGCGGCAGGCGTAGTTCAGGTTGCGCGCCAGCATGTGGTCGCGGGCGATCATCAAATCTTCGGCGATGTTGGGCCAGCCCTTGAGCCCGAGTTTGGCCGACAGCGCGCCGGCGTTCATGGCCCCGCCGCCCAGGGCATGGTCTTCGCAGTGCTGCATGTAGACCTTGCCGGTCATGGCGCAATAGCGCAGGGCCTGGTCCATCACGGCGGCGGAGGCGATGCCGGTGCCGTCGTCGGAGAAGCCGACCGCGCCGGCGGCGGCCATCAGGCCCATTTCGGAGAGTTCCTTGCCCTCGCGGCCCTTGGTGGCGGCGCCGATGGGGTAGACATGGGCCATGCCGGCCTTGCGCGCCTGCTTGAAGACGAACTCCACTTGCGCCTCGGTGTCGAGGGCCGGCCGGGTGTTGGGCATGCAGCAGACGGTGGTGAACCCGCCGGCCACCGCGCTGGCGGCACCGGTGGCGATGGTTTCCTTGGCTTCCTGTCCCGGTTCGCGCAGGTGCACATGGGTGTCGATCAGGCCGGGGGCCACGATGCAGCCGGCGGCGTTGAAGGTGGCGCCCTGGGGGTTGGAGACCTTGCCGATGGCAACGACCTTGCCGTTTTCCAGCACGATGTCGGTGAGGGTGTCGATCCCGTGGGCGGGGTCGATGAAGCGGCCGTTTCGGATGGTGAGGAAAGGGGTGGGGGAATTGGGCATAAGACGGGCAGGATAGCAAAAGAGGCTTGTCGGGCTACCCCATGCCGGATGCCAAAATGCGTGAAATTCAAGCTTCGTCGCATCCGCAGCCACCCAAGGGGTTGCAGCGGCACACCCGCCACAAGCCTTTGGCAAAACCTTTCCATGGCCCGTATTTGGCCACCGCATCGAGCATGTATTGGCTGCAGGTGGGGTGGAAGCGGCAATGGCCCCCGATGAAGGGTCTCAGCGTGGCGCGGTAGAGCAGGACCATGGCGCGGATGCAAAAGGTGGCGATGGCGTGCATCACCCCGCCTTCACCCATGCCGCCGCCTGCGGGGCGAAATAAGTGAAGATGAAGTCAGCCCCGGCCCGGCGGATGGCGAGCAAACTTTCCAAGGCGGCCGCTTGTTCGCTTAGCGCGCCGGCGGCGGCGGCATGTTTGAGCATGGCGTATTCGCCGCTGACCTGATAGGCCGCGATCGGCAGGGCGGTTTCCTGGCGCAAGCGGTGGATGATGTCAAGGTAAGCCCCGGCCGGCTTGACCATCAAGATGTCGGCGCCTTCCAGCTCGTCCAGTTGCGCCTCGCGCAGCGCTTCGCGGGCGTTGCCCGGATTCATCTGGTAGGTTTTCTTGTCGCTGGGAATGCGTTTTTTGGCGTTGGCGCGCGGGGCGGAATCCAAGGCGTCGCGGAACGGTCCGTAAAAGGCCGAGGCGTATTTGGCCGCATAAGACAGGATGGCCGTGTGTTCAAACTTCGCCAAATCCAGCGCTTCGCGGATGGCGCCCACCCGGCCGTCCATCATGTCGCTGGGGGCCACCACATCGGCGCCGGCCTCGGCATGGGCGATGGCCTGCTTGCACAGCAAGGCCACGGTGGCATCGTTGCGGATCTCGCCCTCGGGCGAAACCAGACCGTCGTGGCCGTCGCTGTTGTAGGGATCCAGGGCGATGTCGGTGATCACGCACAATTCCGGCAATTCTTTCTTCAGCGCCCTGACCGCGCGGGGCACCAGCCCCTTGGGGTTCCAGGCTTCCTTGGCGTCGGGCGTTTTTTTGGCGTCGGGGACGCGGGGGAACAACGCCACCGCGCGGATGCCAAGGGCGAGGGATTTTTCGGCCTCGCGCACCAGATCGTCCACCGACAGGCGCAGGCAGCCGGGCATGGAGAACAGCGCCGCGCTGTCTTTGCCCTCCTGGATGAACAGGGGGTGGACCAACTGCGCCGGATCCAGCCGGGTTTCACGGGTCATGGCGCGCAGGGACGCGCTCTTGCGCAGGCGGCGGGGGCGGTGGGGGGTGTGCATGGTGGGATTCTACGAGCGGGTGGGTTGGCGGGAAAAAAGAGTGAATGGGCGGAAAAACTCACCGAGACCTGCCGCGCGGTGGATCCGCAATGCACCGACGAACTGCGGGCGACGGCGCATGCGATTGCGGCGCAGCCGGTGTGAGGGTGGAACGGTTTTGCCCGACAAACTGGTCTAAAATGCCAAAAATAACAAAATAAGGATAGTACGGTTGACTTATTTTGATGTTTTTAGTAATTTTACACCATGATTGTCCCCGAAGAAGACCTCATTGCCGTCCTGCGCCAAATGAACCCTTGGTGGCAAGGACTCCCCCCCACGGACCTGCCGACCTGGCACCGCGCCGCTTTCCATGAACTCAAGTCGTGGGTGACCAACCCGCCGGCCCCCCGCGCCGTGCTGCTCTCCGGGGCGCGCCAGATTGGCAAGACGACCCTGTTTCAGCAGGCCATCCAGGACTTGCTCGCCGGGGGAACGGACCCGCGCAATGTGCTCTACGCCTCCTTCGACCACCCGCTGCTCAAGTTGGCTGGAGCGGATACGGTCATCCGCTTGTGGCGCTCGATTGAAATGCAGGGCCCAGGAACGGAATTCGTCTTCCTGGATGAAATCCAATTCATGCCGGATTGGCAAACCTGGGTCAAACACCAGGTGGACTTCCACAAGAACCGGCGCCTGGCGCTCACGGGGTCGGCGGTTCCCCTCGTGGCGGAAGGGCAGGAAAGCGGCGTGGGCCGTTGGCACACCATCCGCCTGGCCACCCTTTCATTTCCGGAATTCCTGCGCATCCGGCAGGATTCCCTTCCGGCCCTGCCCGAAGTCGCCTCCCTCGCGCGCCTCTTCGACTGGAACGAAGGCGACTTCTCCCGCGTCGGCGCCATCGCGGAACCACTTGCGCCCTTGTTCAACGAATACCTCCAACGCGGCGGATTCCCCCAATGCGCGCTGGCCTCCACCGTGACCTGGGCGCAGAAACTCCTGCGGGAAGACATCGTGGACAAGGTGCTCAAGCGCGACATGACGGCGCTTTTCGGCGTGCGCCGCGTGGTCGAGTTGGAGCACACCTTCCTCTATCTGTGCCTGCATGACGGCGGACTGCTCGACATGCAGATCCTGTGCGTCAATCTGGGCGTCAAGAAGCCCACCGCAACGAACTTCATCGAACACCTGGCGTCCGTCCACCTGATCCACAAACTTCCGCCCTACGGCTACGGCAAGGAGGTCCTGCGCGGACGGCACAAGATCTACCTGGCCGATGCCGCCATCGCGCCAAGCATCCTGTCGAAGGGCCGCGCCATCCTGGAGAACGATGTGCTGCTGGGGCAGGCGGTCGAGACGGCCTTCTTCAAGCATGTGTTCACCCGCTACTACGGCGCCCATGTCGGCTTCTCGTACTGGCGCGGGAAGAAAGACGCGGAGGTGGACATCGTCGCGGAGGTCGAAGGGCGCATCATCCCCTTCGAGGTCAAATACCGGGGCACCCACACGGGACTGGCGGATCTGGCGGGCATCCGATCCTTCTGCGCGGAAAAGGGCGTCAATCGCGGGTATGTCATCACCCGCCGCATGACCGATTTCGGCGTCATGCGGCAGGACGGCATCGAACTGCTCAAAATCCCGGCGCCGCTGGCGTGTTTCTGGCTTGGGGATTCGGAGCTGCAGGGGAGGTGAGGGGGCGGCGAAAGTGAACTTTCGCTTGCGCCCGCGTTCCAACAAGCCCGTGCGCTGTTGACCCGCCCGCCCTGGGCGGTGGGGGGTGTGCATGGTGGGATTCCATTCTCCCCTAGAATCCCCGCGCATGCGTCTGATCCGCGCCATCTCCCGTTTGGGCAACCGCACCACCCGCCGTTTGGCGGCGTTCGGGCGTTTTTGCGATTTCGTGGCGCAGTCCTGCGCGGCGCTGACCCACCGGCTGCATGGCCAGGGCTGGCTGCGCCTGCTCAAGCCGCAGTTGTTTTCGGTGGGCACCAAAAGCGTGCCGGCGGTGATGCTGGTGGGGTTGTTCGTCGGCGGGGTGCTGGCGGTGGAGATGCATCCGCAGATGGCCATCATCGGCCAGGAGACCAAACTCGGCGGCATCATCGGCTTGTCGGTCATCAAGCAGATCGGCCCGGTGCTGGCGGCGGTGATGATCGCCGGCCGCGTGGGCGGGGCGGTATCGGCGGAAATCGGCACCATGAAGGTGACCGAGCAGATCGACGCCCTGCGCGTGATGGGGGTCAATCCCCTGGCTTATCTGGTGGTGCCGCGCGTGATGGCCTGCGTGGTCATGGTGCCGCTGGTGACGCTGTTCGGCGACGCCCTCGGCATCGTGGGCGGCTGGCTGGTGACGGTGCGCGCCTTTGGCGTGGATGACGGCATCTACCGCATGGACGCCATCGCCATGATCCACGGCTTTGATTTGTTCGTGGGCCTGTCCAAGGGGCTGGTGTTCGGCCTGCTCATCGGCCTGATCGGCTGCTGGAAAGGCTTCACCTGCGAGCGCGGCGCGGCCGGCGTGGGGCGGGCGGCCACCGATGCCTTCGTGGCCTCGTTCATCGCCATCATGATTTCCAACTTCTTCTTGGCGCAGTTCCTCAATGCGGCCTGGGAATTGCTCGGCGGCAAAGTGGCGGCGTTTTAAGGCGGTGCTTCAATCAGCGCACGCGGCGGATTTTTGAAAACTCCGGTTTCCAACCGGCGCCGTTTCCGTCCGCCGGCCAAGCCACGCCCCAGGCCCGGCCCACCAGCAAATTTTCAGGCACCAAGCCTTCAAACGCATGCCCGCCAAGCAGGCGCTCCTGCACCTGCGGATGGATGCTGTTCCAAAAGCGGCTGTCGGTGGAGGCCGGCGCGTTGTCGCCCAGACAGAACCAGCAGGCTTGCGGCCGGCCGCTGCCGTCGGGCAGGATCACCGGCGCATTCATCCGGATCCGCCCTTGGGGGTCGCGGGTCAGGCCGCCGCGCCCGGTGCCGGTGCCCATGTCAGGCAGATAGGGCAGGGCGGCTGAAAGTTCCACATCACTGAGGTTGCCTTCGGCGGTGATGTCGCTTGGATAGGGTGGCGGCGCCGGGCGCGCCAAGACGGTTGCCCATGGCAGGTCAAAGACATGGCGCAGCACGCAATGGCCATCGGCAAAAGCGAGCGCTTCGTGATCGATGAGCCAGAGTTCAAGGGTGACCGGTCGCCCTTTGGTCAGCACGGCTTCGCCCAGTGGCTGGCCGTCACCAAGCAGGCGCAAGCGGCCATCGCCGGCCAAGGTCAGGCTCAGGCGTTTGGCGTCGTCAAAAGAGGTTGAAAAAGCCAGCGTGGTCGCCGACCCGTCGGTGCGCGCCGACAGCCGCAGGTCTTCGATGCTTTCTTCGGCCCGGTGCTTCAAGCCCTGCTCGGGCTGGTTGTAGGGGTGGAGGGTGGCGTTGTCATAGGCCGGGCGCAAGCCGTCCGCCGCGGCGTCAAAGTCAAACGCCCAATGTCCGGCGACTTCGCCAACGCGCGCCACCGGCCGCCAGGCCGCGCGCGCCACCGCCGCCCAGCGCGGATTTTCAGCCGGGTCGGTCCGGCGCACGATTTTGTAAGCATCAGCCCCCGGCTTTCGTACAAAGATGTGGCCGTCGAGCAGGTGCACCGCTTCGCCGGGCAGGCCGATCACCCGCTTGATGAAAAAACTGTTGGGACCGGGAGCGTCGGCGTACTCATTGAGCGGGTCGCGCTCCTGCGGGTTGCGGAACACCACCACATCAAAGCGGTGCGGCCGGGCCGGTAATTTCGCCACCAGCAGGCGGTCGCCGTTCAATACCGTGCCGGGCATCGGCACCGGCCGGCGGCACAAGGGGCAATGCAGCGGACGCCTGCCGCGGTTGCCGACCGCAAAACCGTGGCCGCAGGCCGGGCAGGTGGCGTGGCGGTGCAGGCCGACCAGGGTGGGGGCCATCGAGCCGGTGGGGATGGCATAGGCCTCGACCACGAACACCCGCGCGGCCAGGGTGAAGAGGATCAGCAGCAGCACCAAAAAAAGGGTGTCCCGGATCGGGTGCGGCGGCGGGCGTCGGGTCGGGTCGGGGGTGGGGGGCACGCGGGTAAGGTAGCAAAGGCCGGGCCTCAATCCAGTTTGCCGGTGGGCGCGGGTTTTTCCGTGCCCCAAGGCGGGGTGCGGTCGCCGTACTGCCGGGCCAATGCCTCGAGTTGCGCGGTCAATTCCGCCTGCACCTTGGCATAGGCGGGGTCGCCGTACACATCCTTCATCTGCTGCGGATCCTTTTCACGGTCGAACAGTTCCCAATAGGCTTGCGGCTTGTGGCCGTAGTACCAGGCCATGGTGTAGCGCGGGGTGCGGATGGCCACCTGCTGGGGCACATTGTGCTCGCCGCCATTCTCGTAGTAGTGGTAATAGGCGGCCTGGCCGGCATGCAGTTCGATGGTCTTGGGGTTTTCCAGCGCCGGGAGCATGCTCACGCCGTGGATGTCCGCAGGTTGCGCCACGCCGGCGAGCTCAAGGAAGGTGGACATGAAGTCGGTGTTCTGCACCATGGTCCGCTGCACGCCGCCGGCCTGCACATGGCCGGGCCAGCGCACGATCAACGGCACGCGGATGGACTCTTCATACGCCCAGCGCTTGTCGAACCAGCCGTGGTCGCCAAGGTAGAAACCGTTGTCGGAGGAATAGACGACGAGGGTGTTTTCGTCGAGGCCGTTTTCCTTGAGGTAGTCCAGCACGCGGCCGACATTGCGGTCCACGCCCTTGGCGCACTTGAGGTAAAGGTTCATGTAGCGCTGGTAATTCCAGCGGGTTTTGGCCTCACCGGTGGGCGGGTTGCGGAGGTAGGCCGCGTCCTGCGCGCGGTAGGCCGTCCGCCACAATCCGGCCCATGCCGGGTTTTGGGCGATGGGCCCCTGCGGGGCGGATGGGTTGGCCAGTGAATTGCCCACATGCAGGTCGTATCCCAGGAGCAGGTCGCGGCCCACTTCCATTTTCTGCTCCTTGGCGCCCGGCCCGCGGCCGGCATAAGTGTCGAACAAGGTCGCCGGCTCGGGGAATACGACATCCGGCCACAGCGGGAGTTCGTCGGGCGCCGGATACCAATTGCGGTGCGGCGCGGTGGGGTGGAGCATCAGCAGGAAGGGTTTCTTGGCATCGCGTTTGGCCAGCCAATCCAAGCCGTAGTCGGTGATGACATCGGAGGAATGGCCGATCGACCCTTCCTGCCCTTTGGGGGTGATGAAGCCCGTGTTGTAATGGCCGCCATTGCACACCTTCCAGTCGTCGTAGCCGACCGGAGCGGACTCCAAGTGCCATTTGCCGTAGAGGGCGGTTTGGTAGCCGGCTTGGCGCAGATACTTGGCCAGCGTGGACTGGCGTCCGTCGAACTTGCGCCCGTCGTTGTGGGTAAACCCGTTGGCATGCGAAAATTTGCCGGTGATGAGGATGGCCCGCGACGGGCCGCACAGCGCGTTGCCGCACATGGCATTGTCGAAGCGCATGCCCTCGGCCGCCATGCGGTCCAGGCGCGGGGTCACATCCACGCCGAATTTCGCGCCGTAAGCGCCGATGGCATGGGCGGCATGGTCGTCCGACATGATGTAGACGATGTTGGGCCGGCTGCCGGCCCATTTGCCGGGCTGTTGGGGGCTGCTTGGGGTGCCATGGGCAGTGGTGGTTGCGGCGGCATCCGCGCCGTGGGCGAACGGCGTCCCCAACATCAGCATGCACATGGCGAAGGCAAGACGGAGAAAGGTCGGCGGGCGGCAAGTGGTCATGGTCGGCGATGAAAAAGGGGAGAGACCCGAAACGACGGGAGGATTCTAGACGCCCGCGCGTCCGGCTTGTTTCAGTTCGGTTAAAAATCAGAGGCTTGTCTGGGGGCCGGCCGATTCCCTTGGGAACTACAATCCCCCCCCCATGCCCCCCCTTGTCATCA